>NZ_JAUBQQ010000004.1:9889-200462 GCF_036701335.1 Microcoleus sp. Pol12B5
CGATCGGATGACTCCGAGGCGATCGGATGACTCCGAGGCGATCGGATGACTCCGAGGCGATCGGATGACTCCGAGGCGATCGGATGACTCCGAGGCAACACGGCGATCGACTCGCTGGCACTCGCACTCGCACGGCTGGCACTGACAAGCTGGCAAAATGCACCATCTAGCGCGGTCTAACAGGTTTTGGGGTGATTGGTTGGGTTGCACTGGCACGGCTGGCAGAATCGCACCACAGACACGGCTGCACGTCGGGTAAGGTCGGAGCGCTGGCAAGGTGGCACGGTCGGAGCGCTGGCACGGTCGGAGCAGTGGCACGGTCTAGCGCGGTCGGAGCGGTAAGTGTACCTGTGTGTAACGTGTTGACAGGTTGGATGAAACTTAAGTAGGATAACAAGGGTTAAAAATTAATCGATTAGGAAATTAATAATGAGTGTATTGTTGCCGTGGATAGGCGTGACAGATTGCACTAGAGCAGAATATTTGCTTAAGAATTGCCATCAAAATATTGTTGGAAGTTTTTGGTTAATGTGCGGCTATGGGTTTAACACAAAAGATATACCAAGCTGGTGGATTAGTTTAGTTTCAGAGGAAAATCAAGCGCAGGCTATTGTTGAAAAATTTGACGAAGGTTGGATTATTACTGAACATGAAGACCCTTTGTATTTAGGCTTTTGTATCATCGTCGTCGCTGACCGTTTAAACCCGGCTAACCTGTCCTACGTCATTCAGCATACAAGGATGGAAAATTTTGAAGGCATTAACCTATTAAAAATAATGGTTCAACATAATATTCCAGCTATTACAGAAATTACATATCCTGAAGACTTTTTGTATATCAGATACCCAGAGAAAAGCGAGGCGTATAAACTTTTGCAATCTAATATAAGGTATTGGACTGTTGGGGTGTGGGAAGATTATTGCAGTCATCTAATGGCAGAACATGGTCAAACAATGCTAGCTGAATATTGGGGGAAAATGAATAACAGCTAAAGCAAAAGCTAAGCTTATAGAATACATTGGTAATTCATAGTTTTTCAAAATTTAATTCACTGTAGCAAGGGTTACAAGGCTTAGGCGGGGAAATGTGACTATCCCCGCCTATCTTTATTTGAGGCTCTAAATCAGGAAATGAGCGAATCCTAATGAAGTTACAACATTGTAAGCTGTAGATGGGAATCCCTCGCCTATCTACGATTAATCCTCTTTATCTAGGAGTTTTTTCACATATTCAACTAGAGTTATACTCAGTGCTGCCTTTTCTAGCTGAATACTGCTTGAAGAAGCGGGCAAGAAGTTCAACGCAGCAGTTAGAGTAATAGTAGAGATTAAGTACAGACTTTTGTTCATTGTTTAATTATTCTGGTTTGATTGTGCAACACACTCTCCTTTCGTTTGGAAACAAGCAAAAAAAAAAGGCGCTCCTTGAGGAACGCCGGCTAAGCTTATTCTTGTATTTTGAGAGAGTATAATTGCTGGTTTGATACAGCCGTTCTTACTTTGTAGAAAACAGCAAAAGCTATATTTTTACAAGTGGTTGGCTGACTCTTAGATTATAACGTAATAAAATTGAATCTGCAATCGAGCGAGATCTGCCCCTTCTCCAAATATTGGCTCAGGATATGGGCGTTTTCTGATGTGTAAGGGTTGCAGCCTTTAGGTAGGCTGGGAAATAGAATTTTCCCCGCCTAGATTTATTTAGCAAAGTAAGGTTGGTGATATTCTCACGTCACTATCTAAAAAGGGTGTGACTGTTAGCGAAACTTACAGGTTGCAATCAACCTAAATCCCTATCAGGGATTGAAACATGGCCTTAATCAGGTTGAAGGTGTAGATTTTCACTAATCGGTAGGTGGTTAGATGAATGCTAACCAATTAGCTATCGATCCGCCCTTAAACCTCTCCACTCAAAATCTGTTGAACCGTCAAACTTAGCTGTGGAAACATCGGAGATACGATCGCCTCTCCATCCCGAAACACCCCAACCTCAACATATTGCCCCTCCTCAAGCCGCAAAACCGTCACCACTTCTTCTATTGGATCGATAACCCAATACTCTGCGATGCCCCGCGCTGCGTACTGAGCCCGTTTGCGATCGTAATCCCGATCGCTGCCCACTCTACCCGGACTCACTACCTCCACAACAAACCGAGGAGGCAGCATATCGAAAGTGATAGTTAGCCTGGTTGCTGTCAGCGGAATGTGTTCAGGTTCCAGAATTATCAAATCGGGGTAGCGGTTGGCCGCATCTCCCGATCGCAAAACGGCAACTTGAACCTCGCAATTATGCGTTTTAATCAGCCTGAGTGGCACTAGCCCGCTGCGAGCAAGATAGAAAAATAGATAGTTAGCAATGAAATTATTAGGTTCAGATTCTGGTGGCAAAGCTATTAACTCCCCATCAATTAACTCATAGCGTTGACCCGTATCATTTGAGTAATTAAGGTACTCGTCAAAAGTTAATTTTTTAGAGTGAGCTTGTACCATAAAATTACATTCCTTGATTTATTCGTTCCTTTCTGCTGGGAGTTTGTTTATGTAGAAACGGTTTCAACAGCCGAAGCATATCAATCAAATCTGCTGTGCAAGTTCAGCAGGTGTCCCAGCCTCCATCGACAATCGACCCACAAATGACATATTAAAAACTATCACAGTTCAAATCCTCTGGAATATTAAAAATGATTTCAGATAAATTTCGGCGCGAGTTGCGATCTCAAGCCAAACTCTGGCAAGCAGAAGGACTCATCGACACTTCATTCTACCAACAACTTTCCGAACGCTACCAATTCAACACACTCGAAACCGCCTCCCGCAACCGATTCCTCAGCATTCTCATCAGTCTCGGCGGCATTCTCCTCGGTATAGGAGTCATCACGTTTGTAGCCGCAAACTGGCAAGTTTGGTCACGCGAAGTGAGAGTTGCACTGCTGCTAAGTCTTTTCGTAGCAGTCAATGCAGCAGGTTTCTATCTGTGGCGAATTCCCCCATCCCGAAGCCAAAACTCCAATCCCAATATGCCCGCAACAAAAGGGCGAAACAAACTCCTAGGTGAAGGATTGTTGCTGTTAGGAGCTCTGATTTTAGGAGCAAATATGGCATTGATGGCGCAAATGTTCCACATAGGCGGTTCTTCCTACGGACTTTTCCTTGCTTGGGGAATCGGCGTGCTCGGAATGGCTTACAGTTTGCGGTTGACTTCCTTGGGCGTTTTGTCCGCACTTTTAATCGGTTTGGGCTATTGGCTTGCCGTGTTAGATTGGTCTTCTAAAGTCGAGTTTTCTTGGCTGGAAGTTTTGGTGCGGCAAATGCCGATCGCAGCCAGTATAATGTTTGTGCCGCTGGCTTATTGGTGTCGGTCGCGTGCTATTTTTGCCATAGGTGCGATCGCGATAATTTTTTCCCTACAAGTTTCAATTGTCCAAGGGTTAAATCAAACTTGGGCTGTGACAATGTTTTGCGCCCTACCGCCCGCTTTGCTGTGGGGATACGACGATGCAATCTGGCCCAAGGTACGCAACAAGCTGTTTCAACCTACCGCCCGCAGTTTAGCACTGCTGTTTCTCGCCGGTTTGTTTTATGTTCTTTCTTTCTACGGGTTTTGGCAAGATTCGCCGAATCCTTCGCCAAGTAAGCCGGATTGGGTTTTGCTGGCAAATGTGGCTGTCTTGGGCGGTTTCACAGTGTTTGAATGGCTGCGTTTGGGACGTTTGGAACTGCGGCGACCGAAACAAAAAGGAGGGGATTTGACCACAGGTGCGATCGGCATTTTAATCCTCGCCAGCGCCTTAATACCGCTTATTCACCTCAATTTTACTCCCCTTCCTCAACTAGCAACTTTTCTGTTCAATGTTTTATCATTTTTGCTCGCTGTCGGCTTAATCCGAGAAGGTTTAGCATTAGGAAACCGCCAGACTTTTTGGGGAGGCATGGTATTAATCACCCTGCAAATTATCAGCAGAGTGTTTGAATATAACACAGGATTGTTGCTCAAATCTTTTGTCTTTGTTTTATGCGGAATTGGCGTAATTGCTGCTGGTTTGTGGTTCGAGCGCCACTTCGCAAAAATCCCCGATGAATAGGAGCATTCTACTATAGTGCGATCGTCCCCTTTGCAGTGCACTCGGAAGATGATTATGCCGATTCAAAGCTCAACGATATTATTCTGCGAACCAATTCCCAATTCCCAATATGAACACCGAAAATCCAGATTCAACAGATCAAAGTCCCGAAATAGCAGATACCAGCGCTAATTCCCCATCATTCACCCTTCCCCCCGCAGCGCAACGCCTTCCCGCGTGGCGGCTGTGGGTTCCTTTGCTGCTGCAAATCGGACTAATTGCCGCCGTACCAGCTCCATCAGTTTACACTTTTATTACTGGCAAAACAGTTGTCCTGCAAACAGCACCAGTAGATCCTTACGACTTTTTGCGCGGATATTACCAAGTTTTGAGCTATAATATTTCCGATCGCACAAATCTCCAAAAACTCCCCGGCTGGAAAGATTTAACGACGGAAAAAATATATTGTCCGCCCGCAGTTGTTTGTCCACAAAGTACGCACAGCCTCAAGCCACAAACCAGTTTTTATGTAATATTAGAAGCGCCAAAAACCGCGACTAATCCCGGTCGCCCCCAACCTTGGAAACCCGTCCGCGTCAGTCGGGAAAATCCCGCCAATTTGCCCGCCAATCAAATCGCAATTAAGGGAAAATATAACGGTTGGCAGATGGAATACGGGTTAGAAACTTATTATATGCCAGAGGATGAAAGGGAAAAAGTCAATCAGGACATTAGCGAAGCTCAAAGGAAGCAGCGACAATCTTTTTTGGTAGAAGTCAAGGTTGACAAAACAGGCCATGCTGTGCCTGTGAGTTTGTGGGTGCGCGATCGCAATTATCGATTTTAGCTGATATCTCGCACCATTGTCAGCAACAGGCAAGATGCCTGTTCCCCAAGAAAATTTATACTTTGTGGAACAGGCATCTTGCCTGTTCCTAAACAAGTAATTGAGAATGGTGCAACATATGAGTTTTAGCCAATTTAGCCAAAAGGTCGATCGGTCTTTTGCCCTTGTTTTGAGTATTTTAGCTTAGGGATGGGGCGAAGGTTGGGCGATTCCCTACCGCAACGGGTTCGCACGCGCGATCGGGATAGCTTCCCTCGCGCAGACATTTCAATTGCCGACAACCCAAGAGAATCTATTAAGATATATAAGACTTGTGCAAATCTTGCCAATTCAAGGGCGCAAGTCATGACTCTACTGGAGCTTCTCATGTTAGCCGAGCTAATCTCTGCCAGACGAATACTCAAGACCAAACTCCTCGACTTCTTAGGACTTCCCGAAAATTGCCAAGACCAAACCGATCATCTCGTCAACCGAATTGTATCCCTGCTGGAAGCAAATCCAGCCGAACAAGAAAGATTTTGGGAGACATTCAAAAGTGAATTAGCCGTCGATCCGGTAGAATTAGAAGCAATACTCAAGTGTTCGCCAGCAGAACGCCAGCAGTGGATTGAACAAGACAAACTCCCTATTTTAGAATACCGCTCTTTCCGCAAATCAGGAATCCATCTAGAATATCCCGTTCACGACAGAAGATTCATCTTAAGTCTAACGCCAAGCGATATTAATAATTGGCGCCAAGAACCCAAAGGGCTGATTAAAAATAATCGCCAAATACCCACCCCAATCAATACAGAAAAGCCTGAAGAAAACGAACAATCACGAATAGCTTTTAGTTCAGCTTGGGAAAAAATCATTGCCGACTGGAAAGAACAAGGTTCGGAAGAAATTTCAGCAACCTTCCAGCTAGCTTACTGGACAGTTTGGGCATCGCGCTGGGCCAAAGAAAATCAGCTCAACAGCTTTAAAGCAATTAAATATAAGGAAGTCTACGAAACTCACCAGCAGGAATGGTATCAGCGAAAAAATCAAGCAGTCAAGTTACTGATTGAGATGCCCTACGCCATGCTTTACTTCTACCGTCCGGCGGATTCTGACAAATTATATCTCGAACTGTGTGACGACCACCAAGAAATGATGAAAGATGGCTACTTTTGGGATAAGTGGGATTTTTTCTATCAGAACCGCAAACTTGTAAATAAGTGCCGCGAATGTGTGTACTGCGAAACCAAAGATTATTACTCGCTTTACTATCTCGAAATCAAAAGCGACAAGTTTCCCGATTTTAGTTTTTCTTTCCACACGCCGTACACCATCGGCAGAAAATTTTTGCCACATCCAGAAACGCTCCCTTATGTAGATCACGTAGAACAGGACGGTATTTTTCGCTTTGGCCGCCCGCTGCTGGAACAAGAGAAAGCTATTCACACAGAAAAGGATGTATTGCTCAAGTTTGAGGCAGCTTTGGCAGAAGCGAAAAAGTTTGTTTAGTCATTAGTCATTAGTCATTAGTAGACTTATTGCAGATTATCTGGATTGATAGGGAAACCAATGATATCAAATCTGTTAGCATCGGAATTATTCAGATATCTATTCTCTTTATCTGCGTGAATCAGCGTCAATCCATTCTTATCTGCGGTTAATTTTTCTTTTTCTAACCGCAGATACAGGCAGATAGACACAGATTAACGCAGATAAATTAGATTAATTCCGGTTGCACCCTGGGTGGTTGTTGAGGGTTGATTGGATTTGATGCCCGACGATGCTACCGGATTTGATATGACTTTTGAACTTGGATTACTTGAATGCTGCCACCAGCATAAAGTTTGGGTTGTGGAGTTACTTCGGAATTGTACGATCGCAATCCTACCTCTGCCAACAAACTCCCCAAGTCAGTTTTAGTCTCAAACAACCACAAAAAAACAGCCAACCCTGGCCAAAATACCGGATTTATATGCCGATGAAAATCTACCAAAATGAATAGACCACCGGACTTGATCGCGCGGTATACTTCCTGGAAGATTTGTCGCAATTGCGCCCCTTGCATTTAGTGCATCGCAACGCTGCTGTGTACTCCTGTCAAACTGACAGTCGGCAAAAGCTTCTAAATAATAATTGGCTGATGGTACATTTTTCGGGGGCCGTTGCAGAGATAATGGCGAAGCGTCAAGTCCTGTGACATCCTGGAAATATTGCACCAGAAATTGCTTAGTTTGACCGCAACCGCAGCAACCCTCTAAAACTTTAGTTTCGGCGCTGACGGTGAAATTTTCCCAGGCTAGTTGACCCAAACGAGGATTGCCGCTTACGCTCAAAGCAGCCAGAGGTGCGATCGCAATCCTAGAGACACTGAAACCGATAACTTAAATCTCTAAAAATTGTTGCTATAGTCAAAATTATGTATACCTTGCTATCGACTTAAGATATTATTAAATTATATGATAAAGATAAGTAACAGAACTGAGACGATGGGAGAGCTGTAACCGCTATGGGTCGTGTGGGAGTATTGCTATTAAACTTGGGCGGGCCAGATCAAATCGAGGATGTCCGTCCTTTCCTGTTCAACTTGTTTGCTGACCCGGAAATCATTCGCATTCCGTTTCCGTGGATGCAAAAACCGCTCGCCTGGTTGATTTCGACCCTGCGCTTTCAAAAATCCCAGGAAAACTACCGCCAAATCGGTGGCGGCTCTCCTTTACGGCGGATTACCGAGGAACAAGCCACTTCGCTGCAAGAACTCTTGCAAGAAAAGGGACAGGATGCTCGAGTATACGTGGGGATGCGCTACTGGCATCCTTTTACTGAAGAGGCGATCGCCAAAATTAAGCGCGATCGCATCGAACATTTGACAATCTTGCCGCTGTATCCTCAATTTTCCATCAGCACCAGCGGTTCTAGCTTTCGGCAGCTAGAAGAAATGTGGGGCAAAGATCCTGCCCTCAAGGATATACAATATACCGCGATTCCTTCTTGGTATCAGCGGCCTGGTTACATTCAGGCAATGTCGGAATTGATAGCCCAACAACTAGACCACAATCCGAATCCCGATCGAGTTCACATCTTTTTCAGTGCCCACGGCGTCCCCCTCAGCTACGTAGAAGAGGCTGGAGACCCCTATCAACGCGAGATTGAAGATTGCACTCGTCTGATTATGGAACATTTGAACCGATCGAACGAACACACTCTAGCTTATCAAAGTCGGGTTGGCCCGGTGGAATGGCTCAAGCCTTACACCGAAGACGCCATTACCGAATTGGCAGAAAATGGAGTCCAAGATTTGTTGGTAGTTCCGATTAGTTTTGTTTCCGAACACATCGAGACTCTGCAAGAAATTGACATGGAGTATCGAGAATTAGCAGAAGAATCGGGGATTAAAAATTTCTACCGAGTGCCCGCCCTGAATACTCATCCGGTGTTTATTGAAGCCTTGGCCGATTTAGTCATCGAGTCGATCGAATCTCCCAGCGTTAAATTCTCCGATGTGATACGCCCTTCCAAGACAGTGAAAATGTACCCTCAAGAGCAGTGGGAGTGGGGTTTGACCACGGGGGCGGAAGTCTGGAACGGTCGTGTGGCGATGATTGGTTTTGTCGCACTATTGCTGGAGTTAATTACGGGTCAAGGCCCGCTACACTCGATCGGATTGCTTTAAATTGACAGTTGACAGTTGGCAGTTGACTGTTGACTGTTGACTGTTGTTATAAATGACTAATGATATCAAATTGGTTGGTATCGGAATTATTCATCTCTCTCTTCTCTTCCTCAGCGCCCTCTGCGGTCTCTGCAGTTAAATCATTCCGAAACAACCGTAAACGATATTACTAATCACCAATAACTCATCACTAATTAATCAGGATCGCGCTTGCGGCGGCGGGGATTTCCCCTATCGCCCGATATTCCCTGACTTTTGTACCAGCGATACCACTCTTTAGAACTGCGAATTGCCAGCCACAGCAGCGTCATCGCAACTAACCCTCCCTGCCGTGGTGCGTCAAAGGCAAACAAAACCAAGGAAATGCACAGAACATCTTGGAGGAAAATCACCCAAATCGGCAAACCCCGCAGCCGATAAAACCATCCTGCTTGTACCAGTTGCAGGACTAAAGCTAACAAACCTCCGACAATACCAATTATCCACAGCATCCAAGGGTGAACAATAATTTCCTCGATCGAACTTACTTGAGCGATTGCAATTCCCATAATTGCTCCTACAATGGGGCTGAAAATAATTTGCACAATTTGCAGCACCCGCTGTCCTACAAAGGTTTTAGAAGCAAATAACTCTAACAGCGACCAACTCACCAAGATGGTGATAGCCACCTGGGGGGGAACCCCCGACAATAGAGGTATTTCAGACCAAAGTTTGTCAATCCGCAACAAACCAATTAACAGCAGGGGCAGGGCAATTCTCATACCCCCTGCCGCAGACGCAGAGAGTGCGGCTAGGAGTCCAACCATAATAATAATTCAGTTTCTAACGTCAGCAAAAGCCTCGATCTATTTCAGAATTTAATTCCCCTGATGGCTGGCTATGATTTGAGCGATCGAACTCAAATTGAGGCTTGAGCTTAAATATCACCCTCTATTGTAAGTGTATCTGCTTAATCCTGCTTGGCACTGCGATATCGTCGATCGACAATATCGCAGTTGACTGTTGTTAGTTGACTGTTGTCAGAATAAAGGAGGCAGCATTCAACCAGGATTGTGATTAAATTAGCTTAAGCACCCGAATCCTTCTTCTCTCTGACAACAGTCAACTAACAACAGTCAACAGTCAACTAACTTCTTATGTCTGAATCATTATTTGCCGATGCCAGCCGCCGATTAGAACGAGCCTTAAAATATGTGTCCCTTTCCGAGGATACGATCGAACGGCTGAAACACCCCAAATCCAGTTTAATTGTATCGATTCCCGTGCGGATGGACGACGGTTCCCTACGAATTTTTCAAGGTTATCGGGTGCGCTACGACAATACCAGAGGCCCGTCTAAAGGAGGAGTGCGCTATCATCCGGGAGTATCCCTGGATGAAGTGCAATCCTTAGCATTTTGGATGACTTTTAAATGTGCAGTTTTGAACTTGCCCTTTGGAGGAGCCAAGGGCGGAATTACTCTCAATCCCAAGGAATTGTCCAAACTGGAATTGGAACGGTTGAGCCGGGGCTATGTCGATGCGATCGCAGATTTCATCGGCCCCGATGTCGATATTCCCGCGCCGGATGTCTACACCAATCCCATGATTATGGGTTGGATGATGGATCAGTACAATATTATTAAGCGGCAGCTTTCTCCAGCGGTGGTGACTGGAAAACCAGTGACAATTGGCGGCAGCTTGGGCAGAGATACGGCAACAGCAATGGGTGCTTTTTTTGTAGTACAAACTATTCTACCCAAATTTGAGCTAAATCCTCAAGATACAACTGTAGCGGTACAAGGTTTTGGTAATGCAGGTGCCGAAATAGCTGAACTGCTCTGGAAAGCAGGTTACAAAATTGTTGCTGTCAGCGATTCCCAAGGGGGAATTTATGCTAAACAAGGGCTGGATATCCCCAGTATTCGAGGCTTTAAAGACTCTAACAAAGGTATCAAAGCTCTTTACTGTGAAGGTTCTGTTTGCAATATTATCGAACACGAAATCTTGACAAATGAACAGCTTTTAGCATTAGATGTAGACGTGCTGGTTCCAGCAGCTTTGGAGAATCAAATCACTGAAGCGAATGTTAATGATATTAAGGCTAAGTTTATTTTTGAAGTAGCTAACGGGCCGATTGATTCTGCTGCTGATTTGATTTTAGAAGCGAGGGGAATTCAGGTAATTCCTGATATTTTAGTCAATGCGGGAGGCGTAACTGTTAGTTATTTTGAGTGGGTGCAAAATCGCAGCGGACTTTATTGGACGCTGGAGGAGGTCAACCAGCGGTTGAAGCATAAAATGGTCGAAGAAACTGAGGCAATTTGGAGAAAATCTCAGGAATTGTCAGTTTCCATGAGAACTGCGGCTTACGTGTACGGGTTAAATCGACTCGGAGAAGCGATGAATGCGAAGGGAACGCGGGATTATTATGTGAATGGTTGAGAAATAAAATCCCCGACTTCTTCTGGTTATGTTCGTGAAATATCGAAGTAATTTCAGAAGTCGGGGATTTAGCTATTGGCTATTACATAGCCTTAGTCTCCGGCATCAAACACTTATCGGAATCGCAGCCCGCAGGCCCCGAATCCATCATTTCCCCCAAGTCATAGCGACTTAGTGCCGCATGAAAAACATCTATTTGGCGGCGCGCTAAAGTCTCTTCCACCATCTTGGTGTAAGTTTCCTTGCTCACCGGTTCAAAGGGCAAACGCGGAAAAGTTTCAAGAGCATCAAACCTAGCCAAAAGGGCTGCGGAAATGTAGCCTTCATCATCGCGAATGGCTTCATAAATCCGAGTGCCCAAACTTTCCACTTCATTTTCGCGCAGTTCAATCGTGGCCGAAGTGTTATGTCTGACATAGAACTTTTGCACCTGCATATAAAAGTCCATTTGTGCCGCCGCTGAGAACTTGTTAATGTCAATTTCATCAGCACCGGGCAAGTCAGCCCAACTTACCGCAACAGGTATTTCTACCAGCCATTCTGTACAGCGTTCATCGAAGGGATTGTTCAGCAAATTGCCGTTTTCATCTTTGTCAGATTGAGACGGAATCACGTTGTATCCGTAGTCGATGCAGGCGAGGGCTACGGGGTCGTTTTTGCCAAAAGTGATTCGGCGAATGAAACGCTGGGCTTTCGGCGGATGCCACCCCGGCGAAGCACCTGTCAGCAGAGATTTAGTACCCGATGGTTGAACGGTTGTGCAGCGATTTGGGCGTTTTAAGGAATGGCGATCGCAATAATCCCATACTACTCGATCGACAATCTCGCGCCAACCACTCAAACACTCTTCTTCCCGCTGTTTAAAAGCAATTCCTTGCGGAGTTTGCGGGCGGCCTTCCACCCACCAGCGCAGCCACTCAACGCCAAAAGCATGAACGAAGAAATCGAACAATCCCGTGAAAGATACGCCGACAATGGGGTCTAGTTCGCGACTGTATTGATAGCGGGGTTCAAGAAATTTGTGATTGAGAAGTACCGCGACAGATAGAGCTGCAGCCCTGAAAGCTTCCTCCTGTTCTTTGAAGTTGTAAGGGTCAAGTTGATTGAGGTGAACCTCCGCCAAATTACAGTGGAAATTAGAGCCGATGATTTCCAGTTTTGTTACCCTAAAGGCTTTTTATCCTTTAGTTCTACAGATTCAATTTTCCCTGTAGCTCGGCGTACTTTTTCATCTACCTTAGTCGTAAATGCCCCGCACTCTTGCCAGGATTATATTCTTCAATAAAGAAGGTTCACCCGGTACGCTCTACGGTGGTAAAGGATTTTTAATTCCCTTACTTACCTCGGAGTTAACATCTCAGCCTTCTCCGATTTTGCGAGGTTTTTAACGTGAGGCAAAATTACTTACCACACGGGTTTAAGCCCACACGGACTAACCGATGCTCTAACTCGCCAGCAGTCATATTAGGATGGCGTTCCTGCAACCACTCTTTAGCTTTTCCTTCGTCGTAAGCTTTCAAAAACTTACTTCTAAGACTCGGTGTTGAAAGTAAATCAACGTTAGATCGAGCTACAGCTTCCCCGGCCCATTGAATCGCACCTTCGCCGCTGTAATACTGTTTGCGGACAGCATCAATACATTCTTCTAGTGTAGGTTTAGTATGGAAAACTCGCGTATGGTTGGCCATCCGAAGGGCATCGCGTTCTGGATCTATTCTCCAGTTGCCGCTTTCATCTTGTTGCCACAAATTATTTTTAGCATTTGCTCCGAGTTCGTCATCAGCATAAAACTGACGCATTCCGGCCGATCTTCTAATGTTTCCAGCCACAATGGTCACAGCCGCTTCATCTATCAACACGCAGCATTCAACTGAATTTAACTGCCGTCCTAAAGCTTTATTCAAAATTGCGGCACAGCGCTGATAGAGGTCGGGCAACTTCACCGGATTTGCTACTCCGCCAAAACCTTTTAAAGGTTCTCCCACCGGGCGAACGTCGCTCAAATCGATGAAAACTTGAACTTCTCCTGCAAATCTTTCATCTGTGGATAATTCCAGCAAAGTTTGATAGGAGTTTACCCAACCTTGGCGAGAATCTCCGACATAAATAGTTGCGGTTTTTTCGGCTATTTTTACTTCTGTTTCTTGACGGCGCAACTGGGCGGGTGTAGAGCCGATTTCGCCTTGCATGGTTAGGGTTAAACGGTTGCGAATCGGCGGCAGTTGGTTGATATATTGTGGTTCCAAGACTGCCCCAGTGCCGCAGCCCATCATTGCCAAATCCATTAACAAACCAAAGGAACGCCAGTCGAGAATATTTGTTGAGGAGCAATTATATGCGCCGGAAAAATTCTCTGGTTGTTCGATCCATTTGCTGCCACCTACCCACAGCCAGCGGCCTGAAGCGAGGGTTTTGAGCTGGTTTTGCATCCGGTGCAGCAGTTGTGTTTCTTCGGGGGTGAGGTTTCCAAGCTTTTGCAGCCCCTTGACTGTTCGATCGCACACTTCGGCCCAAGTCTCTCTTCCCGTCTCGGTACGGCGGCTGTAAGTCCTAAAAAATACTGGATTGGCTGCGGGTGCTGTTTCGGGGAAATCGGACAGGTTGCGTTTGTCGCTAGCACTCGATCGCTCTAATTCTCGAACCATAGGTTGTGTACTGACGTGTCGGAATATATCAAACTACGAATATACAACAGGATTCAGATTTAGGGTGAAAGCTGGACAAATTTGACAATTTGCACTAAATATGGGGCATAGAAGTGTACAAGCTCGATCGGGCGTGATCCTCAAAACTTGACAAAAAAACCCGATTTCTTCCTGAAACCGGGTGAAGCGCAAATCTTGTCAATTGTCAATTCTTTGTCAATAAAAACTCAATATTGGGTAACAGCGGGTCTTGAACAACCCCCACACCGTTAAATCCCCAACGTTCAAGCAGCTTTTTTACCTGAGAACCGGAAATCGATTCTACTCCGAATCGATCGGCAACATCAGCAGCGTGGGCGTTGAGATAACTCAAAGCGTCATAGTCTTCGCGAAACATCAGCAGGTAACTAACTGCCGCATCTGGATTGGGATTCGCGGACAGATATTTGCCATCACTGCGGGAACGTAGCAAGTAAAAAACTTGAGATAACATTTTATCTTGTTTGTCAAAATAATAGATTAACTCAAATTGGGCATTGGGAATCGGGAATCGGGAATTGGGCATTGGTAAATTAAAAAAGTTTAATTATTTTTCTTCCTTCTTCCTTCTTCCTTCTTCCTTCTTCCTTCTTCTTTCTTCCTTCTTCTTTCTTCCCCTATTTAAATCAAAGTCAGTGCTAAACCTTTAATCCCTCGCCCGTCACCAATTTGACCGACGATCGAAGCTTGACCGGTCGTCAAATTGATATTGTACAGGCTGGAAACTCCGCCCACCTCGATCGCAGCCAAAGCCGTCTCGTTACCGCCAACACTCCTGACATCAAAGCCGAGAACGGTACCAGCATCAATGCCCAAAGATCCGATCGTATTCAACACCCCATTATTCGGCGGATCTTGGCGCACCAAAACATCTAAATTGGTGTCAATTGCAAACAGCGTTGTCGAATTTGCCCCTGCAAAGTTATTCACATACGCCGCCGCAGCAGCCGCGCCGGGATTGCCAAAATTGCGATCGCCCGCAGCATAAGCCAAATTCCCGTCGAGTTGAATTCCCCCCGTCAGCGTGTCAAAATCTACAAGTGCCCCAGTATCCGGGTTGAGGCGGGCGTTTTGACCGGCTTGATTGACAAAGCGAATTCGATCGACTGTCGGATTAAAATCAAAACCCGCAGCCCCCGGAGTTAGGGGAACAGCAAACTGGCCGCTACCGACTGCACTTGCTTGCCCAGTAACTGGATTAATCGCGTACAAGCGATTGCTAGAACCCACACCGTATAGCACACCGTTAGCGGGGCGAAAATCAATTCCCAGCAAACTTTCTCCAGGCTGCAACCCTGTAACTGCTGCATCACTGAGAATCGCCCGCGGTGCCGCCTCATTAAAACCGACAATTGTTTCAGCGCCATTTCTAACAGTTAAAGCGTAAGCTGTAGGCAAAGGCAAAGCCAAACCGTTAATCTGTCTCCCGTCAGCAATTTGACCGACAAAGGAAGCTTGACCGCTACTTAAATTGATATTGTACAAGCCGGAAATCCCACCAACTTCCAGGGCCGCGACTGCCACCTCGCGGCCGCCAATACTCCTGATATCAAAGCCGAGAACGCTATTGGCATCAACTCCCAAAGATCCGATCGTATTCAACCCTCCATTATTCGGCGGATCTTGTCGCACCAAAACATCCAAATCGCTGTCAATTACAAACAGCGTTGTCGAAGTTCCCCCGGCAAAGTTATTCACATACGCAGCCCCAGCAGCCGCTGGATTTGACCCAACATTGCGATCGCCCGCAACATAAGCCAAATTCCCGTCGAGTTGAATTCCCCCCGCCAGCGTGTCAAAATCCACAAGTGCCCCGTTATCCGGGTTGAGACGGGCGTTTTGATCGGCTTGATTGACAAACCGAATTCGATCGACTGTCGGATTGAAATCAAAACCCGCAGCCCCCGGAGTTAGAGGAACAGCAAACTGCCCGTTACCGACTGGACTTGCTTCCCCAGTCATCGGATTGACAGTATACAAGCGATTGCTAGAACCCACACCGTATAGCACACCGTTAGCCGGCCGATAATCAATTCCCAGCAAACTTTCTCCCGCTTGCAATCCAGTCACGGGCAAATCTGTGATGACACTTCCCGGATTGGAAAGACTAAAACCGACAATCCGATTAGCAGGAGTTAAAGCATAAGCCGTTGTCCGGGCTGGAGGCGGGGGGCTGGGAACAACGCTGCCAATATTATTAGTGAAACTTGCCTGGTTAATCGCACTTTGCCTCACCCCTCTGAGAGTAGCGAGAAATTCTCCTGTTACCCGGTCTTGAATAACAGTATCGTTTCCAGCTTCCAGAATATTCAAGTCGCTAAAACTGAGACCTTCCCCCAAACCGATTAAATCTGTACCTGGTACAAAATCGGCGATCAGGTCGGCATTTGCCAAACTAACACCGCCACTGGTACGGGAAGGGTCAGCCTCAGCGTAGCGCCTCAAAACAAATAGGTCTGCCCCGTCTCCGCCTATCAGGATATCAGTATCTCGATCGCCCGACAAAACATCATTGCCAGAGTTGCCCGATATGGAATCGCTGCCTTTTCCGCCCACTAAAAAATCGTTACCTTCTCCGCCGTTAATAATGTCGTTATCTAAATCTCCAAAAAGCGAATCTTGACCAGAATTGCCATCAATTAAATCGCTTTGCTTACCTCCATAAATGCTGTCATTACCAGAGTTTCCGGCAATGGTATCAGTGCCCATCAAACCAAAAGTCAGGTCATCTTCTGGAGTTCCTGCTAGCAAGTCTGCTTGGCCGGTGCCTCTAATTTCTGCCATTTTCTAATCAGCCTCTAAATTTGATACTTCTGTTGCCTAACGGCGGTGGTATTCTCAGTTAAAATATCACAAGTTCGCACTTTTAGGATAGTTTTTGTTATTTTCGGCTGTAGGGGTGGGTTGCCATAAAAGTATTACAGGCAGATCAAATGATATATAAACCAGCCACCGGGTTCAAATAAACCCAATCCTAAATAAAGATCACTTAGCCGTATTTTATAGTTGGCTGTGTAGCCAAGGGCGATCGCAGCTCAACTGCAAACAGGCAAGCTGAAATTTTTAGCGGTGCGAACCTATGAAATTTTGTACTGCGTTCATTAGTAATATACGCTGACTCTATAATTTTGGATCTGTACGGTCAGAAATTATTTTTTAACTTTAATCTTAAAGCCTGCGACGGTGGGCTTTGTGTGTAGAGGCGACAACCATCATCAAGTCTGCACGGAAAATTTCTGTGGATCGATATCCCAATTTACCCAGCGAATTGCCTCCCTAGCAGATGTCAGGTTAGGTGGAACTCTCAAAGCATGAATGAATCTCGTACTCGGACAAGTCATTTTTAACAAACAAATCGGCTCGACATCGGCGTCATCTATTTGTAATAGTGCATATTTCTGCCAACTATCTATTTGTTTGGCTTGCAACTCTTGACAAATGCGCTCGTAACCAATTCCTTCAATTAACACTCGCTTCAGCTCGGCATTCTCTTCTGTTAAGAGCCATTGGGATTGCCATTGATTTGGGTGGAATTTGCCGTATTCTTCAGGCAATGTGACGCCGTGATAATAGTAAAAATTCCATCCGTCCGCAAACTCAATCGCAGGTTCTCCTTCCGCGTGCAAGCGGTTTTGACTGTCAAAGCGCAGGTGGCGGGGGCGATCGCACACCGCGCAAAACTTTTCAAAGGGAAATATCCAACCGCAATGCTCGAAAAGCAGCTTTTGACAGCGAAGTATTTCTTGTGCCTTTTGGGAAATATTGACGCCTAGTGAAGAGATATAAAGTTCACTCAAATAGATTTCTCTACACAAAGTCGTGGGGGTTTCAGGGTATTTCAAGCCTAACAAATCAGCGGGAAAAACATTCCCCATCCTTTGTTCCGATTGCTCAAATTCGTCAACCAATTCCCTCATGAGCGAACTCAGTATGCTGTCTGCTTCGGGCTCGATCCTTATGCGCCGGAACTCATACTCCCACACCGCCGGACTTGCAAATTCTCTCACAATCGATGGGAACACGGAGATCCATTTCCAGTCTAGCTTTTTCCCCAATCTATTTCCATCTCCTTCGTTTGACCAGTTTGGTGAATGGTCGCCTTTTGACAAGTTGAAGATTTGGAGAAAAGCGTCGCGGGGACTGCTGTAAATAATAACGGAGGGTTCTTCTAGGCCAATAGTGGCATAGGCAACTTTGACTGCTTCTGTTGCTTTTTGAGCATCAATTTGCCTAGTAGAGAGAGTAAGACGTTTCTGCGCGAGTTCGCCTAACACGCACAGACCGGTAATTTGAATGTTGTAGAGATTCACTCCTGTCAGATTGGTGAGCTTACGCAAGGCGCTGATGTCGGTAATTTGATTGTCGCACAGCTCGAGTCTGGTCAGATTGATGAGCGAGCCGAGAGAGCTGATGTCGGTAATTTCAATGGTGCTGAGAAACAGTGCTGTCAGATTGGTGAGCGAGCCGAGGAAGCTGATGTCGGTAATTTGATTGTTGTCAAGAGACAGTATTGTCAGATTGGTGAGCGAGCCGAGGGAGCTGATGTCGGTAATTTGATTGTCGTTAAGAAACAGTGTTGTCAGATTGGTGAGCGAGCCGAGGGAGCTGATGTCGGTAATTTGATTGTCGTTAAGAAACAGTGTTGTCAGATTGGTGAGCGAGCCGAGGACGCTGATGTCGGTAATTTGATTGTTGTCAAGATACAGTATTGTCATGCTTGAAAGTATCTGCTCCGCTGCTTCAGGGTCATCAGTGACAGCCTTGTCTAACAACACTTTAACTGTGTACCTTGCCGATTCTGAAAGACTGTCAATATGTCTACACCAGTCGGCAAAGCGGCTAAAACTCCTTGGCTCGTTTGGTTGTTTTTCTGACATAAAACACTCCGAGATGGGTAATGGGGCATGGGGCATAGGGCATGGGTAATGGGAATACTGTTGACTGTTGACTGTTGACTATTACAAATCGCCCTTGCGTACCTCATATTACTCAGCTAAGTCTGTTATTTCAAATCTTCCAGCTTAATCCGAGGATCGACAGCCTTCAGCAGCAAATCCGCCAACAAATTCCCCACAATCAACATCGTCGCACCCATCATCAAACTCGCCATTACTAAATACAAATCTTGATTGTTCACCGCCTCCAAAGTCAGCTTTCCCAAACCCGGCCAATTAAAGAAAAATTCCGCAATAAACGCACCGCTCAACAAACTAGCAAACTCAAAACCCAATAGCGTAATCAACGGATTAACAGCATTCCGCAAAGCATGAATATAAATTACTCGATCGTCCGGCAAACCTTTCGCCCGTGCTGTTCGGATGTAATCTTGACGCAGCACGTCTAACAATTGTCCCCGCATCAATCTTTGCAAACCAGCAAAACCAGTAACGCTGAGGGCGACTGTTGGCAAAATTAAGTGCCAGCCGTAATCGAGGATTTGACCCCACCAAGGTAAGTCTGCATGGTCAATGCTTGTCATTCCTCCGACGGGAAACAGAGGCGAAGTATTTTGAGCAAAAAATAGCAGCAGCAACGCTGTGATAAAGCTCGGAAATCCTTGTCCGGTGTAGCTGACTACTTGCAGAACTCGATCGACTGTGCGGTTTTGATTGACGGCGGCGACAATTCCCAAAGGAATCGCGATCGCCCAAGTTACAATCAAAGATGCGATCGCCATCAATAGCGTCGCCGGTACCCGTTCCCACAGCAGCGAAGCTACGGATCGCTGATACACAAAACTCGTGCCAAAATTTCCCCGCGTCACAATTTGTTGCAGCCACAGCCAATACTGCACAATCGCTGGTTTATCTAAGCCGAACTGCTGTTCGAGTTGCTTGAGTGTCTCCGGCGAAATCTTGGGATTTTGGCTCAAAGTATCCAAGTAATTTCCCGGTGCTAGTTCAATAATTGCAAAACAAAGCATAGATGCCAAAAATAGGGTTAAAAGTGCCTGCAACAGTCGCTTGACAACATAACTAAATGTCTCGCTGCCAAACAGAGAATTTAACGCTCGCCAATTCCGATTTAACTTAATAGAAGTCATAGGATTTTAGATTTTAGATTTTAGATCTGAACAATTGAAGAATTGTGAATGATATTAATTCCGGTTGCATCGGAATGATTTAACCACAGAGAACGTAGAGAACGCAGAGAAAGAGAAGAGAGAGATGAATAATTCCGATGCAAAGATCGAGAATATTATTTGTCAGTATTTTTTATTGAACTGTCAGCAGTCAACAGTCAACAGTCAACTGTCAACTGCCAACTGTTAACTAACTAATACTCCACTAGCGTGACGATCGGCACATCCGGCAATTTCTGCCTGCCGCCCAAAGCCTGCAATTCAATGATAAAAGCAAAACCGACAAGCTCGCAGCCCGCTTGCTCCAACAATTTAGCCGTCGCCGCCGCTGTTCCGCCAGTGGCGATTAAATCGTCCACAATCAGCACCCGGCTGCCGGATGTCATCGCATCTCGGTGCATCTCCAGTCGATCGACACCGTACTCCAATTCGTACTCAGCAAAATGAACCGCACCGGGCAGTTTCCCAGGTTTGCGGACAGGAATAAAGCCTATTCCCATTTTATAAGCCAAAGGCGCGCCAAAGATGAAGCCCCGCGATTCCATGCCCACCACATAGTCAACAGACATTGCAGAGCATTTTTCGGCTAAGGTGTCAATGGTGTAGCTGAGCCCTTGCGGGTCGCGCAGCAAAGTTGTAATGTCTCGAAACAGAATTCCCGGCTTTGGGAAATCAGGAATGTCGCGAATCAGAGATTTGAGATCCATAAGCTTGCAGATCGGCGTTGAGGGTAACGAGACATCAAAAATGGTACAATAATAACGTCAAAATTTAAAAATTAAAGAATAAAAATTAAAACTAAGAGCTTCTTTAATTTTTATTCTTTAATTGCTTAATCCTTTACGTACTATGTAAACAAATGTCATAATTCCCTAACAACAGGGTTGAATATCAACATTTGTCACCCTATGATCGAAAATCAAAAATCTAATATCTAAAATCCAATGATTAAGTTGGCAGCACGAGTGGGTGAGGTTTCTCCTTCTATAACCTTGGCGATCGCAGCTAAGGCTAAAGCCATGAAGGCCGAAGGGATTGATGTCTGTAGTTTGAGTACGGGAGAACCCGACTTTGATACCCCCGAACACGTTAAAGCAGCGGCAAAACAAGCTTTAGACGAGGGGAAGACTAAGTATGGCCCTGTGGCTGGGGAACCGCAGTTAAAAGCTGCGATCGCCCGCAAACTCCGCGATGACAACAATCTCAACTA
This sequence comes from Microcoleus sp. Pol12B5, assembly GCF_036701335.1. Classification (NCBI taxonomy): domain Bacteria; kingdom Bacillati; phylum Cyanobacteriota; class Cyanophyceae; order Oscillatoriales; family Microcoleaceae; genus Microcoleus; species Microcoleus sp. Pol12B5. Next base: position 30,843 of record NZ_JAUBQQ010000004.1, read on the forward strand.
TCAACCGGAAAATATTATTGTCACCAACGGCGGCAAGCATTCCCTCTACAATCTGATGATGGCTCTGATCGAGCCTGGAGAAGAAGTAATTATTCCGGCTCCCTACTGGCTAAGCTACCCTGAAATGGTGAAACTCGCTAGCGGCAAGCCAGTAATTGTACAGACTGATGCTTCTACAGGATATAAAATTACACCGGAACAACTGAGTCGAGCGATTACTCCCAAAACCAAGTTATTTGTACTGAATTCGCCTTCTAACCCGACGGGAATGGTTTACTCTCCGGCGGAAATAAAAGCATTGGCTGAGGTGATAGTCGATCGAGATATTTTAGTCGTTGCTGACGAGATTTACGAAAAAATTATATATGACGACGCCCAACACGTCAGCATCGGTTCCCTGGGCCAAGAAATCTTCGATCGCACCCTGATCAGCAGCGGTTTTGCCAAAGCTTACTCGATGACAGGCTGGCGAATCGGTTATTTGGCCGGGCCGATCGAATTAATCAAAGCCACCAGCACCATTCAAGGTCACAGTACCTCAAACGTGTGTACCTTTGCACAGTACGGCGCGATCGCAGCTTTGGAAAGCAGTCAAGAGTCTGTCGAAACAATGCGTCTAGCTTTTGCCGAAAGGCGTCAGGTAATATTTGAATTACTCGATGCTGTCCCTGGAATTAGCTGTATTAAACCAGACGGTGCTTTCTATATGTTTGTCAACATCAGCAAGACGGGAATGAATTCTTTGGAATTTTGCGACGCTTTCTTAGAACAGCAGCAAGTAGCAGTTATTCCGGGGATTGCATTTGGTGCAGACGACCATATTCGCTTGTCTTACGCTACCGATTTAGGCACAATTAAAAAAGCCGTAGAAAGGCTCGATAAATTTGTCCGCAGCCTCTAAAAATTAGTCATTAGTCATTAGTCATTAGTCATTTGTTATTTGTTCTTGGTAGCAACTGACTAATTACCGATTGCTGTTGACTATTGACTGACTAATGCTGACTGTTGACTCATACCAATTTAAAAAACTCTTGCTACAGTAATTGTCTTATATAAATTATCGTTCATTCACTCTCACCATCGGCCGGACACGGCAGTGCCGTTTCCCTACAGACGATAGCTGATAATTTATATGTCGCACTACTTTTGTGAATGGGTATAACTACTGCTGACTAATGACCAATGACTAATGACCAATGACTAATGACTAATGACTAATACCTAAAGCTGTTTAGTCATAATCTCTTTGAGCAAATCCAGTCCCTTCTTAACTCGCCGAGAAACTGTCACCGCACTGATACCCAAGCGTTCAGCCGTTTCCTTCTGCGTCAAATCGTAGAGAAAAACAAACTCCAATATCTCGCGAGTCCGTTGTTCCAACATAGCCAAAGCTTGCTGTACGCGAATTTGATCCTCTTGCGCCAACTGAAAACTCCGATACTTGCTATCGGGCACCAATTCTCCCAGACAAGTCGCCCCCTCATCTTCATCTTGCATCGGGGCGTCCAAACTTAGAGGCGATCTGTTGAGATGGGCCAACTTAATTTCTTGCCATTCTTGTAAAGAAACCTCAAGGACTGCTGCTACTTCAGCATCCGTAGGTTTGCGGTTTAACTGCACCTGCAAATCCTTGATCGCTGCTACTGATTTGCGTTCCAGGGACTGCCAGTGGCGGGGAAATCGCACAGAAGGGCTTTTGTCCCGCAAGTAGTGTTGAATTTCGCCCCGAATGTAGGGAATGGCAAAGGAACTAAAAGCGTGCCCCTTCGCGATATCAAACCGCTCGATCGCCCTGATTAACCCAATACATCCGACTTGCAGCAAATCGTCGTAGCTTTCACCGCACTGGTTGATCCAGTGGTAAACTTCTTTTCTGACCAGTCCAATATTCAGTTTAACTAACTGATTGCGGATTTCATTCGATCCAGAAAGTTGGTACTCGCGCAACAATTGCAAATTTTCGCTTTTTAGCTCGTTCGGCAGTGTGGTAGACATGGTGGCATAAGGGTGGGTAGAGCAGAGGACTGAGGTTGCTTTAGATCTAGCTTCTAATCTAGTCTAAAAAAATTCACTTTTAGGTAGTGTAATCCTAGCACTTAATAGGTGTGATAGCGGACACACCAGTTGAGTTTTCGGTACGTGAACGGATTTAGTGGGATTCTCCGAAGTTTTTCGGCATAAGGCAGACTTTTACCAGGTAGAACGCCTTCGACCGCATCCCCAATTTAACCAGGTTTTTTGAAAAAAATATTATAAACTGAAAGCGGTTTGAATACAATACTTTAATTAATAAAAAATCCCAACTTCATAACTTGCGAATGACCACTATTTAATCAGAAATTTAGTCATTAGTCAACAGTCCTAAGTTATGTTGCTCAAGACTGTTGGCTAATGAAGGGCGAGCAGGAGCTTTATGGCCAGAAACTGCTCAAGTTCGATCGATCCAGAAAGCCAATTTTATGACACAGAAGGCTCAATGCGAGCGTAAAACAAACCCCGAATTTTTACGTCCAGAGCTGGTCTAGCTCCCAAATCAGTATCAGAAGGCTGCGTGCTCTCAAAAATCCCGCCAACTTCGCCAGTGGCGCTGTTGACTTTAGCAACTTGGAGAGAAATTTTGCCCGCCTTGGTGCGCGTGTCAGCTACCTTAACATTAGCCCGCACACGTTTGGAATTGTCAGTAGCCGGAAGCGCTACAGCATTGTCGTAGCCAGTCGATACCCCGCGAGCTTTAGGATCTAAAAAGCCTGCGCTGCGGTAAGAAGGAACGTTAAACTCCCCTCTCAAATCGGTGGAAGTATTGATAGCAACCACTCCCGGTTCGGAACTTGCAACTAGCTGTTTAATGGTAAACAAGAAAGGTACTTGCTCTCCGCCCGGTAACTGAATCGTAATAGCTTGAAAATCCAAGCCGTCTTCTTCTGTGAAAGTCAGAGTTCCGTCTGTACCGACCTTGAGTGTACCTTGAACTTGGTCAATGCTCGACGTGAACCGGGTCAGCAATTTACCAGGCACAAATTCCGCTTCTTGGCGTTTGTTTGCTGGTTCTTCCTTCACAAAATAAGTTGTGGGCTGCAAACACAAACCAGTCAGTTTATAGGTGGCGCCCGCTTCGATGGGGATCGATCCCCGAGAAGTTTCTGCCAAGCTAGGGCAGTTATTAGCCAAGCCAGTACCTCTAATCTCGTCGTAGGTGAGCAACTCAGTAGTCGCCACCGTCGTGTCAGGAGCAGAAGAACAAGCAACCAGCGCACTCATGCAAAATGCTAAAAGTGCAACAATTAAAGCACGATATTTCATTGCAAACCTCAATATCCAACATCGGATTATATTAAGAAAAAGCCCTACTTCGAGCAAAATATAATTGCCCGCCGGCAGGCTAGGCCAGCGCTTAGGGCAGCATTTAGATCCAGATCGCTCGCTTCACCGACACCGGCATTGACTCCAAAAATCAAGCTAGTGTGCCGTGAAAATAAGCATGAACTTATGATTTCTCAATCGTGTTCGGATCGCAGCCCAATACACATGGTACGACGGGTTGTGCTCTTTTCCTGACTTGGGCTGCAAATTAATATTGCTTAAGTCAACCTACTTAAGTTACTTTGCTTATGACCCCGAATGGCGATCGCGACTAGCTCGATTAGTCGGTTGACCAAAAGGCTGGGGACAAAGGCCTTGTAGATTTCAAAGGAAGCAGCAGTATGGACAACGGCAAAGATTTAGAGTCAGAAAAGTTGCAGTCTCAAATGCAATCGCTGACAGAGGCGATTCGGACTTTAGCCGAAAGTTGTCAGGGAGACAGTCTGCTGCTTTTGGCCCTGCTGCGGAGGCTGGAAGCTTCGCACCGGGAAATTCGGGACGGTTTGTTTCAAGCGTCTTTTCCCGACAACCGCCAAGCACTTTACAAACTGCTCAGGAATATTGAAGCCAATGGCGGCTGGCCTTACATCCACCGCATGAAACTTCGATCGCTCTTGGGGTACAGCCAACAATTATCTCCCCTAGAAGATTCTCCAGCCGAGTCGTCAGAAGAGTCGGCCGAAACTCCCCAAGACGTTAAATAGTTTTGAGTGATGAGTTTAGTGAGTTTTACATTAACTCATCACTCCTCAGTGAGCTGCGCGATCGCGCTTAGAACTAGAAAGGTGTAGGAGGTAAGGGTAGCGGGTTGGGCACCGTCGGGAATATCGGCGTCTGGCCCTGCATTTGCAATAGTCTGGGAGTCGGAGGGATCGAACTAATTGATAGCAGAGGCGAATCAGGCACGCTAACAGTCGGCGGAATCGGAATCCTCGTAGTAGTCGGCGTGGGAGTCGGAGTCGGTGCTGCTGTGGGAGTCGGAGTCGGTGCTGCTGTGGGAGTCGGAGTCGGTGCTGCTGTGGGAGTCGGAGTCGGTGCTGCTGTGGGAGTCGGAGTTGGTGCTGCGGTGGGAGTCGGAGTTGGTGCTGCTGTGGGAGTCGGAGTTGGTGCTTCCGTGAGAGTTGGAGTCGGTGCTTCCGTGGGAGTTGGAGTCGGTGCTTCCGTGGGAGTTGGAGGCGGAGTTGGAAGTGATTCTGTAGTTGAAGTTTGAGGTTGAGCTGGATCTGTAATTGTGCTTGTAACTGTAGTTGTAGTTGTAGTGGTAATGGTGGTTGGCCTGGGAGTAGCCGTCCCAGTCACAGCGATAAAATCATTCGCTTCGATCAGCGCCGCTGGAGTGTCGATCAAAATTGCTAAAAGCTTGCCGTCGAGCGTCGTAATTACTGTATCCCTGACATTTGCACCGTTGCCTTGGGTAACTAGCAGTTGAGCGAAAGATAAATTGCTCGGCAGTCCAAAGAAATCCTCTGTGTCATTGTAATCAGTAATTAAAGCCAGACTGCCAGGCCCGGCTCCCAATCCAAAAACATCGCTGCCGCTGCCGCCAGTCAGAGTATCCGAACCCTCGCCTCCGATTAAAGAATCATTACCCTCTGCTCCAAATAAATTATCATTGCCGAAACCGCCCAAAATTGTATCGTCGCCGATACCTCCAGCCAGGGAGTCATCGCCAAAACCACCGTCGATACCATCATTACCTTTGCCACCAAACAGAAAGTCATTACCTTCTTCTCCCAGTACCGAGTCGTCGGCTTCATCGCCGCGAAGGGTATCGGAACCGGTGCCGCCAAAAACTGTATCGTCAGCCTTGCCGCCGAATATCTGGTCGTTACCAGCATCTCCGAAGAGCGAATCATTGTCGGCATTGCCGTACAAAGTGTCGTCGCCGTCGCTGGCACTCAAGTAATCGTTGCCCTCACCGCCCAACAGTTGATCCCTGCCGCTACCGCCGTTGAGAGAATCGTTCCCGGAATTCCCGTAGAGAAAGTCATCATCAGCATTCCCGAACACGGAATCGTCGCCGTCATTCCCTGTGAGGGTGTCGTTGCCAGTACCGCCGGCAATCACATCAAAGTCTCCGTTGCCAAAAACTAAGTCGTCCCCAGCGTCTCCCACCACGCTGTCTATCCCGTCGTTGCCTTCGAGGATGTCGTTGCCCAAACCGCCGCGGATCGAGTCGTCGCCGTTCCCGCCGGAAGCAGAATCGCGGCCTTGGTTGCCAATGAGTTCGTCATTTCCTTCACCGCCAAGCAACGAATCTGCTCCGTCAGCTCCAAGAAGCTGGTCGTTGCCGCCGTCGCCCTCTAGGGTGTCATCTCCTCCCGCACCCAGGGGCGTGTCATCCCCATCTAAGCCGCGAATTCGATCGCCCAGCGGAGTTCCTAGAATAAAGTCGTTGCTGTCTGTGCCGATCAGGTTTGCCATACGGGATACACCGGTCCTCAATAAAATAAATTGTTTGAAATTATGTTAATCGCCTTCGTGACAAGGGATTGCTGCTTGCCTAGGTTAGCATAATTGAGATTTTGGCAATCTGGCGCAGGGGCGCTGGAAGTTTTGTCCGTATCCGGAGTTGCGATCGGGGCTGGTATAATGCCCGATTAGTCATTAGTCATTAGTCAACAGTCATCAGTCATTAGTCAACAGTCATCAGTCATCAGTCAACAGTCAACCGTCATGAATTAACAGTCAACAGTCAACTTTTATTCAGTAACAGGTAACACTATCTCAAATTCACTCCCTCCCCCCAAAATAGAATTGACATTAATTGTTCCACCGTGGGTTTCGACTACAATCTGGCGGGCTATCGCCAATCCTAAACCAGTGCCTTTTCCTACTGCCTTCGTGGTGAATAAATGGTCAAAAATCCGCTGTTGTACTGCTTCCGTCATACCCGCACCGTTATCGGTAATCTGAATTTTGATGTGTCGATCGCCCGACAGACTGGTACGAACTGTGATACAGTGTTGATTGGCTTTAATTGCCTCCAAACTGCGTCCTTGGTTTGATTCTTCTAGGGCATCGATCGCATTAGCAAGCAGGTTCATAAAGACTTGGTTCAGTTGACCGGGAAAGCATTCGATTTGCGGGAGATTACCGTAGTCTGTGACGACTTCGATCGCGGGATGGTGTTCGTTGGCTTTCAGCCGATGTTTCAAAATTAAGATGGTGCTGTCAATGCCCTCATGGATATTAAACGGAACTTTGTAGTCTTTATCAGCTCTGGAGAAGGTGCGGAGGCTGGTGCTAATGCCGCGAATACGATCGCACCCCACTTTCATCGACAACAGCATCTTTGGCAAATCTTCTAAGGCATACTCTAAATCAATATCCTCAGCATCTTCTTCAATTTCCTCCCCTGGATTCGGCAGTTTTTCTTGATATAATTTTAAGTGGGCAATCACATCTTTAATCGTGGTGGTTGCTTCCTCAATATTGCCGCTAATAAAGCCGACAGGATTATTAATTTCGTGGGCTATTCCTGTGACTAAATTGCCCAATGTGGACATTTTTTCGCTTTGCACGATCTGTAACTGTGCTTGCTGCAAATCAAAGAGCGATCGCTCTAATTCTTGTGCATAAGCTTGAGATTGTTGGTACAAGCGGGCATTTTCTATAGAGATAGCCGCTTGGGCGCACAAAAGTTGGATGACTTCAGTGCGATCGTCTGTAAATGCACCAATTGTCAAGTTATTTTCTAGATATAGCAAGCCGATTAATTTACCCTGATTTAAAATTGGCACGCACAGCACACTTTTGGGCTTTTTCTGCATCAAATACGGATCGGCAATAAAATCGTTTTGTACTGCTGCATTATCCAAAACTACAGTTTTCCAAGTCCGCTTAACATAGTTGACCACAGCAGCGGGAACCTCGTCGTTGGCTGACAGCGGTACAGATATTGAGATGACATCTCGATGGAAGGAGGCCACAGCTTCGATCGCCAGATTCCCATCCTTAAGCAACAGGAGAACTGCTTTTTTTGCCCCGGCATTTTCCATCACCACACACATCAGTGCAGCTAGCAATTTTTCTAATTGAATTTCACTCGATAGACTTTGGGAGGCTTTGAGAATTGTCGCGAAATCGAGGGCTTCGTAAATACTGCTGTTGCTAGATAGAGTTGTGTGCCAGGTTTGATGCAAAACTGACGATTTATTGATTGTGTGGAGGCGAGTTTCGCTGATTCCAAAACGATTTTCTCTTGCTTGCAATATGGGAGCAAAAAGTTGGGGATAGCGTTTTTCTAAGTCATCAATTTTGGCTTTCGCACCCCAGCGAGCATAACAGTAGTAGGCTTCTTGCATATAAGCTTGCGCCACTTTTTCTTTGCCCCAGTCGAGGTAGAATTTAGCTGCTAGTTCGTTAGCGAGGGCTTCTTCTTGGATGTATTCGTTTTCTTTCGCTCCAGAAATGGCGCGATCGTACATTTCAATAGCTTCTGCCCTCTGTCTGGCAACTCGGTATTTCTCTGCTTCTACCAACTGCCACTTATGCAAATAATTCATGGGGGCGTGTTCTGCCCAATGCTGCAACTTCCTTTGATTTTCCTGAACTCGTTGCGACTGCGTTTCTAACTCCGTCTCGGACTCAGGAGTGGCAAGGGCTATGAGTGAGTCATAGAAATATAAACCAGCTTCGGAAGCAGTTCCTGCACATCCGGCTATATACTGTCTTGCTCGATCGACATCTGCCCAGGCCCCAGCAATGTCTTCCAGCAGGAATCTCAACGTTGCCCTGTATAGATAGAAGACGCAGAGTCGGTAAAAATCCTTAGAGGCAAGCGACTCAGAAACCAGCTTCTCCTCATAGCGTTCCTGTTCAAAGGAAATCTCCAAGTTGTTTGGATTACCCAATAAAAACAGCGTTGTTTCCCAATAAATCGAACAATAATTTGCCGTCGTTAGTTGGTTGAGGTCGAGTAATTGCTGACGGTATGCCCGAATTTGGGGATCGAGTTCTGCTAAAGGCTGACCGCACCCGTAGGAATGTAGACAAAATCCATGCCCATTAAACCCCACAAACTCTAAATTTCCTGTTTCTAATCCGGCTTGATAGCCTGCCTGAAGAATGGGGAGGGTATCCCGCAAATGCGATTTGCGATGGTACAAAAAGAGTCCGATCACAACACAACTTGCAGAGCGAATATTTTTGGCCTCCGCGCTACTGCCAAGACGATAGGCTAATCGGCCAAACTGATCGGCTACCGTCACATCTTGTAGAAAGTTGTTGAGAATAATCCCATAAGAACTATAGCTAAAAGCTGAAGTACGACTGTTGCCATATTGGATAGATAAATTTACCTGTAAGGCAGCCACCAGCGCAAACAAAGACGAACCAACCAGATAACAAACTGACACCAGACTTGCCGCCACTTGCATCGTGGCCAGCTTTTGGGTATCCACCATCGCTGGCAGATCGAATAACTCTTCAATCGGTCGATCGCCGAGCAAGCTATTAATTTCCTGCACAGCTTGCTGAATATCTTCTGATGTAGGGGGATCGGGCAATTCAACTCCTAATTCTTTGAGAATCAACAAACCGATAGTAATTGCTTCTAAAAACTTGTTCTGGGACGATAATGCCTGAATTTTGACGGTGTAAACGTTCACTCGCTCTAGGGGAGTTCTGGTATGATGAATCACAGTTTCAATCCACCGATTCATCTGGTCAAATTCGCCACAAAGTGAAGCCACTTCTGCTGCTATGTCGTGCAAGTTCAAGGTCATCTCGTACTGTCGTTGCCAAGCGCTCTCTCCAAGCAAATTTAGCCCGATCGCAGCATACTCGCGAGCAGCTTGATAAGCAGTAGCGCCTCTGGCTTTGCGGCAAGCCGTGAGGTTGAGTTGTGCCAATTCATCGCGTTCTATTTGGTCTTCAATCAGCGCAATACCATAATTTAACTGATTGACAACTGAAAAAATTTGCTCTTCTATAGCTGCGGCTGAAATTTGCTGGATCAGCAATTGTCCGATCTGATAGTGAGCGCGCGATCGCTCTTGTTCGGGAATTAAAGAATAGGCAGCTTGCTGAACGCGATCGTGCAAAAACTTGTAATTCACCACCTCCGAATTGTCGGTTTCTTCCCGTCTTTCTCGCCCCATATAAAACTTGTAGACTTCACTTTCAGGCAGGATTAACCCTTCTTGCAAAGCCTTCCACAAATCCGCCGCCGTTTCCGTTTCCAATTGCTGGGAGACAACTGCCAAAGTCCCCAAATCAAACTGATTCCCAACACAAGCAGCCAACTTCAACACATTCTGAGTCCCTGGCGGCAATTTTTGCAACTGCAACGCCATAAACTCGACCACATCATCCGTCAGCGCTGCCTCCCGAACTCGCACAATATCGCACTGCCAACAACCAGCAACCCGGTCAAACTCAATCAGCCCATCCTGATGCAGTGCTTTGAGAAACTGCGTTGCAAAAAAGGGATTTCCTTGGGTTTTTTGTGCCACCAAATCAGCCAAAGGTCTTGCCCAAGATCGATCGCAATTGAGCGTATCAGCAACCAAATGATTTAGACTTTCTGAACTCAACGGTTCCAGCGTCAGAGTATTCACCGTCGCCCCAGCTTTTGCCATTGCATCCAGTGTCAGCATCAACGGATGTGCTGCAAACACTTCATTATCTCGGTAGGCACCAATTACTAATAAATAGCCGGTTGCTGACTCGGCAACCAGCAGTTGCATTAACCGCAGCGAGGCGGAATCAGCCCACTGCAAGTCATCCAAAAACATCACCAGGGGATGTTCTGGTTTGGTGAACACGCGAATAAAAGTTTGAAACAGCAAATCAAACCGATTTTGGGCAGCCGTTCCTGATAATTCGAGTGCGGGCGGTTGTGGCCCAATAATTCTTTCGAGTTCTGGGATTACTTCAATAATGACTTGTCCGTTATCGCCCACTGCTTGCAATATTTGAGTTTGCCAATTTTTCAACTCCTGGTCACTGGCGGTCAACAATTGTCCCATTAAATCTCGAAATGCTTGGACAAAAGCTGAAAAAGGAATGTTGCGGTTAAATTGGTCGAATTTGCCTTTGATGAAATAGCCGCGCTGGCGGGCAATTGGTTTGTGAACTTCATTGACAATTGCAGTTTTGCCAATCCCAGAAAAACCCGCGACTAACATTAACTCACAGCCTCCACCCTGTTCTGATGGCTGCTGGGAAAAACCTGCTACTCGATCGAATGCTGCCAGCAATTCGGCAACTTCGGTTTCGCGGCCGTAGAGTTTTTCGGGTATGAGGAAGCGATCGCCCACATCCCTCTGCGCGATCGTAAAACTCTCTATCCTACCGTTTTCTTCAAGTTGCTTCAAACAAAATTCTAAATCGAATTTCAGTCCCAACGCACTCTGATAGCGGTCTTCGGCATTCTTTGCCATTAATTTGCTGACAATCTCCGACAGGACGGGCGGGATTGCGGGATTTATTTCATGCAGTGATGGCGGTTGCTTGGCAATATGACAGTGGATCAATTCCATCACATCGTTGGATTGAAACGGCAATTGTCCCGCCAGCAATCCGTAAAACGTCACGCCCAAAGAGTAAAAGTCTGTCCGGTAGTCAATCCCCCGATTCATCCTTCCCGTTTGTTCGGGAGACAAATAGCTGAGTGTCCCTTCCAGCACGTTAGGATTCATCAGGGTTTGAGTTTCCCTTGGCAGCAAAGATGCAATACTAAAGTCAATGAGTTTGACTTGTTTTGTATGCGGATTAATTAAAATATTGGCTGGTTTAATGTCTTTGTGAATAATGCGGTGGCGGTAGAGTATATCTAATGTATCACTCAGGTCGATCGCCACTGGCAAAAACTCGCTCAGAGACGGCCCAGTTTCCCCTTTTTCCATCCATTCGTTCAGAGAAATTCCCCCAAAGTCTTCCATTACCAGCGCATAGCTGTTTTGGTAGGGTTCTAAACTGTAGGTTTCGATGATTCCGGGCAAGTTGAGATTTTTGGCGATCGTGTACTGATTGCGAAATTGCACCAGTTCGCTGAAGCTGGGATACTGACTCCGCAGGACTTTGATGGCTACTGGCTGTGTGTCGCCCGTGCGGAAAGCTCGATAAACTAGGGTGCGAGTTCCTGAGTAAATGCGATCGAGAAGTTGATAACCTTTCAATGTAAAATTTATACTTGCCATACTTTTATTGTTCCCGTCCTCAGCGAGGTATTTCCACATTAGCAGAAGCCAATACAGTTTCCCAGTCCCGTGATTATTATTTTAAATCAAGATGACATATATGGCTCCATATTTGTGATGGGATCACTGAAATAAGGCAGTTTAAAAACTGAGCAATTTCTATTTTTTTTATTAAAAATTAAATAGCCTCATCCATAGGGGAATAGTGAATAATAAACTAACGCAGCCGAGGCCGATCGCAGTTACGGCTAATTCGCGATCGAGATTGAAAGCTTCGGCCAACAACGTAGTACCAAAAGCAGGAGGCATCGCCATTTGCAGCACTAGCACAAGTCGCGGCGCGCCCGCGATCCCCAAAAACGTTAATCCCGTGCCAATTGCCAAGGGAACTAACAGCATTTTAATCGCCAGACAAGCCAAAACTTGTTTGAGGTTGTGCAAGGAATTCAACTTGCTCAACTGCATCCCGATCGTAATTAAAGCTAAAGTAATTACACTCCAAGCACTTGTTGTTAACAATTCTGCGATTTGTGCTGACAACGGCAAGCTGCGCGAGACAAACCCTAGACCAAAAGCCCACAGTGCCGGATTCTGAAAAATTGCCCGCACCGGACTTAACCAACTCTGATGGCGATCGCTTTTACCGCAGTGAGAAGCAATAGCAACTCCCAGTATATTGATTCCCACGGTAGTGCCTAGCAAGTCGTAAAACAACGCCCAGGCAAAGTGTTCCGACCCTAATAAGGACAAGCTGACGGGAATGCCTAAAAAACCCGTATTACCCACCATCGTTGCCAATAAGAAGCTGCCTTGAGTGGGCAAACTCCAAGCGCTGGTGTGTTCCGGGCTATTTTGGGCGATCGGATTAAGAGTCTTGAAACGTCCCTCGCCGGCACCGAAATTTATCAAAATCCCAGCGAGTCCTCCACCTGCTAGAATTGCCGCCCAAGCTATCAGCGGCGCCATCCAAATAGCGCCAGATAAATTGGCGCTACGGATAAAAGCAACAATGCTCAATGGCGTGCCAAAGAAGAAAAGAAACTTGGCTAAATATGTAGAATAGCTTCTTGGTAGCTGGCGGCCGAGAATGAATCCCAACGCCACCCATCCGAACACATTTAGATAAAGTTTGAGCAGCGGATTTTCTAAATAAACCATGATTGACTAAATATTTACTAAACGACTTACGCAAATCCACTACTTTTGCCAAAACAGCGCACCTTTAGCCTAGCGCCGCAGTTTTCCATTGCACCGCAGCGCTAAATATTAATGTTTATTCAGCCTCGCAGACAATTTTCCACACAGGCCTTGACATCCACAGAAGCGCGTGTCATGATTAAGTTGAGGAATAAATCAACATAGGTCAAAACTATGGCACGGCAAGCAAAACAATCATCTCAAGTTAAAAGTTCCAGCAGCCAAGCAGCCTCCAATACTCGCACCAAGTTTACCCTCTACAATTTTGCCGGAAACGCAAAGGCATTCTATCTAGTCGATCGCATTAATTTAGAAAGAAAGCCCGGTGATATCCCTGAAAAATCCGTCGCTCACAGCATCATCATCATCGACCGTTCCGGCTCAATGTATTATGACTTAGAACCGCTCAAAGAAACCCTAATCAAGCTTTTGACCTTAGACGAATACAACAATTACCAGCTAATTGTTAGCCTGATTTCCTATGCTAGCAATGGGGACGTAATTTGTCATTTCCAGCGAATTCCCATTCAAGAAGTGCTGAAGTTTGACTCTCAATACATCAAAGAAATTCAAAAAATCCACACGGCTGGCAGTACCTGCATATCGCAGTCGATGCAACTCGCTAAATCTTTGGTTAAAGCGGGAGAAATGACAGCGATCAATTTGCACACAGACGGCTATGCAAATGACCCCAGTGCCAATTCGGAATCTGCAAAACTAGGGGAAATTTGCGAAGAACTGAAAGACATGGATGTGTTTGCCAACACGATATCCTATGCCTCTGCTGACTTCAAACTTCTCTCCAAAATCGCCAACACATTATCGGGAAACTGCATCCGCGCTGGCGAAGTCAAAATGGTTTATGATGCTCTTTACGACAGCACAAAACTTTTAGGCAGTTCCGTTGCACCTGCGCTGGAAAAACCGTTAATTAAGGAATATGATTATCAAGTTTTTGTTTCCAAAAGCGGCAAGAAAATCAACGGTTCATCGAGCACGCTGAAAATCTGCGGGCTGAAAGCAGACGATCGGGGACTGTTTTACAAATATCAGAAAGTCGCCAAAGATGAGTATGACAAACTAGATGTTCCCGTTGCTCAAACTGATGAGTCGGTGTTTGCTTTTGCGAAAGCTAACCTCGCTGACGGCAATTTAAATACGGCTAAGTATGCGCTGGTTAGTACCTTCGACGCTACTTTGACGGAAAAACACGCTAAAGCTTTGACAAATGCCCAAATAGCTGAGTTTACGGAAGATTTGGAACAGGCTGTTTTTGCGCCTGAGGTGTTGAAAAATCATGAAATTGGCGATCGGGTAAAAGTCAGCGATAAAATTTCCCTGCTGGAGTTAATCAAGATATTGGAGGAAAACAGCAACAGCATCATCATCAACTTGAAACACTTGCAAGAAAATTATCAGCGAAAAGGTTTGAAGCGAATTGAGGGAAAGCGAGACGAAAACGGCAACCTTGTCAAGCCTTGGCTGAAAACAGAATTCTTAGATGGTGGCGAATACGTGCAAATGGGTTCATTTGCCATCAATCAAAATACCGCTACCATCAATATGCTGATTACCCGAAAAGCTAAGCTGGTAAAAGTTGAGGATGGAACTTTAATCGCAGAAGTGGCGGGAATTCTAGTTACAGACCTCAATACTTTCAACAATTATACCATTGTCAGCGACGGCGAAGTTAATATTAAGTCGCTGCGAACCAAAATCAGCAGCAAATCAGTGTTTGATTTGCTCAAAAAATGCGGTGTCCTTGAAAAAGACGGTTCGCCCGTGCAAGACTTTGACTTCCGTTCAGAGTACGATATTAAGTTGGAGACTTTGCCCCTGGTGCCTTTTGACGGGCGTTACGGCAGCCTTGACGGAGTGTTTGAGGAACTCGCAGAAATCAAAATTCTCTCTAGCATTCTCTCGGCTCATTTGAAGAAGGAATCCGAGGCTTACACTGCGGAACAATTGGAAGAATTGAAACAGCATTATCTGTCAAAAAACCTTTACATCAATTTTCCGACGACGACGGAATACACAGATTTAAAAAGTGCGATCGCCAACGGTTCAGTAGATTCGCGAGTCAGCTACAAAATCGACATCGGCAGCAAAAACATTCTCAACTTCGGCAAATTGCACTCTGCCAACAAATTTCTCGATCGCCTTTATGAAGTTTACCACAAAAACACGGGCGAAAAGCTAGCAAAACCGACATTTGACATCACGTTAGATGAGCCTGTTGTCTTCGCACACAAAACGCTTTCATCCCGAACAAAAATCACCAAAGTTGACGACTTGATGAAACTGATTTTCGATGAGTTTTTGGGGTTGGAGGATAACGGAATTGTTAGCGCTACTTTAGCCAAAGTGGGTGCAGATAGTTTGCTGCGGCTTTTGCAAGCGAAATGGCAGGAAGAAGATGTCAAGCGAGACGAATTTGTCGCTGCTTTAGCTAATGCGAATGAGCGACTGGACGCTTATGCAGAAAAAGTGTACCGCGAAAAAGTTTCACCGCTGGTTTTCTATATCGGTTCTACCGGACTTATCCCGGATGAAATGGAGGCAAAAGCGGCGACGGCTGAGGAAATTAATTCTAAATACGGCAACTTGCAATTTTCTAAAGATGAGCAAGAGGGGATGTTTTTTGAAGTCGGAGACTGCATTATTAGCGTGTATGCTAAGAATGAGTATTTCACGGTAGGGAAGTAGGAATTATAGCCTTTCTCTGTAACATGAGGTGCTCATAGGGCATAGGGCATAGGACTCGCCCCCATACCTCACGACGCTTGAGAACCGCTATAGGGTGGGCATTATTTGCCCACCTTGCTCAAATATGGGTGATTGAAATAAACCGCAAAGTCGCAGCGGTGGCGACTAGGAAATAGGTAGATGGGACAAGTATTAGGTTGCCAAGACGAAAGGAGCGATCGGAAATCTTCTATGATGGGAGTAGAACAAGAGTTTGAGTGTGTGCAATTGCTTAGCTTTTAGCTTTATGCCAAGTCATCACTAGATACTTACGATCGTGTTCAATCCCATCACCAGTAGATAAAAACTCGTGTTTATTGTAGAAAGCAACCGCTATTTTATTCTCCTCATAGACTGGTAACTCAATTGGAGATTTGCAGTTTTGTTTAACCTGCTTCATCAATTTAGTTCCGCAGCCTTTGCGTTTATAATTTTTCAAAATATATAAAATATTTAATATTGTCTTATCCTTATACTCACGAGCAAAGGCAAATCCAATTACTACATCACCATCCACTATAACCCATGCTTTAATAGACCATTTTCCATATTTATCTTCACCTTTGCCATTCAATAAATTCTTTTCGAGAGCATCTAGTTCTTTCTGTAAAGCATCATCAGGCACCAAGCCTAGTAATTTTTCTTCTGTTTTAAATATGTTTAAAACTTGATTAAGATGAGATTTATTATACTTTCTGATTTGTCCAACCATAGTTGATTTGTTCCAAAAATACAGTGAGCGCAATAAATGCCTAATGTTTTAGCGATTTCTGGCCTGATTAGGGCATCTTGAGGAGATCATGTTGAACTCGCAATCTGCCTAGCAGCCTCTCGCAGCCGCTCTACATCGCGCATCGGCGGTATACCAAAGAGCCGCTTGTACTCTCGGTTGAAGTGCGAGGAATCGTCATAACCCACACGGTAGGCAGCACTGGTAGCGTCAAGGTTTTGCCCCAACATCAGACGGCGAGCTTCCTGGAGTCGCAGTTGCTTCTGGAACTGCAAGGGACTCATGGCAGTGACAGACTTGAAGTGATGGTGGAAGCTCGATACACTCATGCCAAGCTCTCGTGCGATGCTTTCAATCCGAAGCGGCTGGTTAAAGTCTTTACGCAGTCGATCGACTGCTCTAGCAATTTGGTGGGTAGAGCCACCCAGAACAGCAATATGACGCAGCCGACTACCTTGCTCTCCCATCAGGAGTCGGTAAATGATTTCCCGCTTAATCAGTGGTGCCAGAACATTAGCTTCACCAGGGCAATCTAGAAGCCTGACGAGCCGCACCACAGCGTCCAAAAGATTTGCATCCAACGGACTTACGTCGATCGCTTTGACACTGGCACCCCGTTGTGCTGAGGGATAGCGTGCCTCCACCATGACTGAGCCAACTAAGGTAGGGTCGAGATCGAGACGAAGGCCTAGGTACGGTTTTTCCTGGGTTGCTTCTAGAATTCGGCTGGCAATCGGCAGTTCGATCGTCCCTAACAGATAGTGCATCGGGTCGTACTGATAGCGATCACAGCCCAGAAGGACTTCTTTGCTGCCCTGAGCAATGACACAAAAGGCAGGAATAGAGACACTATGAAAGCATTCCGAAGGGTAGGAGGCGCGATAGAAGTGTAATCCTTTCAGCGGCTCGATCGCTCCATCATGAGGGATCGCCTGTGTAATCCGCTCGGTCAGTTCGTCTCTGTGGGCTTGCGCTCTATCTGCCTCACGCTTTGCCTGCGGGTTGTTCATTAAATCCATAGCGGACTTTTCACTCGTTTTGGCAGCGTTCATTTCTAAGTTTGCAGGATTGTACAACAATCTTAGACGATCGTTCTATTGCTTGGCCTTGAGGATTCTTAGAATGAAGCTAAAGCAATGAAAAATGGTTCCAGCGAATTGTAAGCATTCTCGACTTTTATTCAAGAGAAAATGCAGTTTTGATTGGGCAAGAGATTCGCCTACTGACAACCAAAATGCCATCAAAGCTAACGTTGCTTCTTAAAAAATCCATCCCTATTGATAGAGAAGCGATAAGTGTTCAATTTCTACGATTAGGACAGCCACCCAAATGGCATCAAGTGAAGGAATTAAGAAATGGACATCAAAAGAAGTGGCTCACAGCCTTCCGCCAAAGGATCGGCTGAGTATTTTACGGGAACTGTCCGCATTGACCCCCTGTTCCAAGCAAATGATCCGGCACGCACGTCTGGTGCCAGTGTCACGTTTGAGCCGGGTGCTCGAACAGCATGGCACACCCACCCCTTGGGACAAACCCTAATTGTCACGGCTGGTTGCGGTTTCGTACAACGTTGGGGCGGAGCGATCGAGCAAATTCGACCGGGGGACGTGATCTGGTTCTCGCCTGGTGAAAAGCATTGGCACGGTGCTACCTCAACCACAGCCATGACTCACATTGCCATTCAGGAGGCGCTCGACGGCAAGCCTGTGGATTGGCTGGAACAAGTCAGCGACGAGCAGTACGAAGGAAGAGCTTAATGCTTTTGAAATGGTTTCCCATCAAGGCGAAAAACTGCCAGAAGAGAATGCTGATTTTGGTCTTCGCCCTAACGATGTCCCTGAGTTACTCAGCCTGCCGTGCCGACAACAGGATGCCTAGTAGTACCTCGTCGAAGCTGCCGACTGAAATATCAACCAAGCAGGCAAACAGTATGAAGATAAACATCAAGGTAGGAGATAAAGCCGTTACAGCCACGTTGATCGACAGCAAAACCACGCGGGATTTTGTTTCCCTGCTGCCATTAACGCTAACGATGAACGATTTGTTTGGAAGAGAAAAGTTTGGCCATCTACCGAGAACGATTTCGGAGGAGGGAAAGCGAACCAAAACTTATGAAGTTGGAGACATCATTTACTGGTCTCCCGGTCCTGATGTGGCTATTTATTATCGCCACGACGGAGAGGAAATTCCTGACCCCGGCATCATCACGATCGGCAAGATCGATGCTGGCGTAGAAGCATTTAATATACCTGGCTCTGTAAACGCAACAGTCGAGCTGATCAAGTAAGAAAAGGAAGTTCCAATCAAGACTTCCCTCATGGGCAACACGCAAAGGAGTAAAAAATGGCAACGAACGAGAATGGCAGCTACACAGGAAAGGTTGCGTTTGTGACCGGAGCAGCGAGTGGCATTGGTCGAGCTACGGCGCTGGCGTTTGCCCGTGAGGGTGCCAACGTGGTGGCTGCTGATGTTTCACAACCGGGCAATCAAGAAACGGCACGCACGATCGAAGAACTCGGCGGTCGGGCGATCGCCATCAAGTGCGACGTGACCCGAACCGAGGACGTGAAGGCGGCTCTGGACAAGACTGTTGAGGCTTTCGGGCGGCTGGACTTCGCCTTCAACAACGCGGGCATCGAGCCGAGGAAGGCAGCTCCGACTGCGGAGTACGAGGAGGAGGAGTGGAACCGGATTATCGACATCAACCTGCGCGGCGTTTTCCTGTGCATGAAGCACGAGATCCCGCTGATTCTCAAGCAGGGAGGCGGCGCGATCGTCAACACGTCCTCGGGCGCGGGAATCATCGGCATCAAGGGCAGCCCCGCGTACACCGCCGCGAAACATGGCGTGATCGGACTGACCAAGGCAGCGGCCCTCGACTACGCCGCGCAGAACATCCGCGTCAATGCCGTCTGTCCCGGCTACATCGACACCCCGATGATGGGTCGCTTCACCGGCGACACCGACGAAGGGCGCGCCAAGGTGATTGCGGAGGAGCCGATCGGACGGATGGGCAAGCCCGAGGAAATCGCCGAGGCTGTCCTATGGCTGTGCTCCGACGCGGCTGCCTTCATGATCGGCCACGCCATGGTCATCGATGGCGGCCAAACGGTGCAGTGATGTTCGTCGCCAACCCGATCGAACCATAAACGCACGACAACAAAGCACTGTCGCGATCGCCACCTTTACCGCCAGCCGCTATGACTCATATCGCCACTCAGGAGGTACTCGACGGCAAGCCCGCGGACTGGATCGAAAGGGTCAGCAACGAACAATACCAGGACAGATTCAAGACCGAGTAGAAGTAAACCAGCTTATCTTCCAGATTGGAGCATCAATATTATGTACAACGCCAAAGCTTATTCCGCAGCCAGTGCAACATCACCGCTAGCCTCCGACACGATCGCACGGCGCGATCCAACCGAACATGACGTACAGATCGAAATTCTCTTCTGCGGCATCTGTCACTCCGATGTCCATTCGGTGCGTAATGAGTGGAGCGACTTCATGTCTACTACCTACCCGATCGTCCCCGGTCATGAGATGGTGGGACGTATCACCCAGGTTGGCTCGGCAGTGACGAAGTACAAGCCTGGTGATCTGGCAGGAGTCGGCTGCATGGTTGATTCGGATGGAACCTGTCCCCATTGCAAAGCTAACCTTGAACAGTTCTGCCCGAACCTGACGCTCACCTACAATTCCCCAGACAAGCACAAGACTGCTCCAGTCACCTATGGGGGCTACTCCGATAGCATTGTCGTCGATGAACGCTTCGTTCTGCGCGTTCCAGATAACCTCGATCTCGCCGGGGTTGCGCCGCTCCTCTGCGCCGGGATCACCACCTACTCGCCCCTGCGCCACTGGGGCGTTACCGAGGGCAAGAAAGTTGGCGTGGTCGGTCTGGGAGGATTGGGACACATGGGCGTGAAGTTCGCTCGCGCCTTCGGCGCTCATGTCGTCGTCTTCACCACCTCGCCCGGTAAGACGGAAGATGCGCTCCGCCTCGGTGCCCACGAAGTCGTGGTCTCCCGCAATGCCGACGAAATGCAAAAGCACGCTGGCAGCTTCGATTTCATCCTCGACACCGTTTCAGCCAAGCACGACATCAACGCATATCTCAACCTGCTCCGCCTCGACGGTAACATCACCCTGGTTGGCGCACCGGAGAATCCCCTGGAGGTCTCGGCATTCAGCCTGATCATGGGCCGCCGCAGTCTCTCCGGCTCTAACATCGGCGGCATCGCGGAAACCCAAGAGATGCTTGACTTTTGCGGCGAACATAACATCACTGCCAATGTCGAAGTCATCCCCATTCAAAAAGTCAACGAAGCTTACGAAAGACTGCTCAAGTCCGATGTGAAATATCGCTTCTGTATCGATATGGCATCCCTTAAATCTGAATAACCGAAGTGGAACCTCGAAGGAGTAACAATGCAAACGCGCAAACTTGGCAACAGCAACCTAGAAGTTTCCGCGATCGGGCTGGGCAGCAGGCAGGGCTGTTTCATTCTCAGGGAAATCATCGTTTTGTAGGGGTAGTGCCAAGAATGCCTACCCCCTCCACGGACGAGGGAATCGGTGTTTTAAATATCGGGGCAACCACGGGGGGTTTGCCCCTAGCTCGAATGAAGCAGCCCTGCCCCAAAGCGGGGAAGTTCCACCTAAAGAACAAAGCAAAAAATACTGCAGATACAGTACCTTTGGCGTTGGCACAAGATGGAGAGCATTGGGTGAATTATATTGATAAATATTCTGAATCTGTACAATAGTTAATGAATTTAACTCCTAATAAACGTCGCTTTTATCAACAGGGTATACAGGCAGCAACCCTTATTCGGTCTTCTAGACCTCTTTCTCACCCTCCTAGCCCCAGAGAACACAGAAAAATGAGAGGAAACGTGATATTTTAGTAGTTAAAACGGAATTTCTTCCTCTTCATCTTCCACAGTCTTCGCCGTCATCCGCCAACTGGTAATATACTCAATTTGCACATCAATTTTGTTAATCGCTTCCCCTAACCGCTTTTGGATGTATTGAGTCAGCGTCACCATAAAATCTAACTCTACTCCCACAGATAGCGCCAGTTTTGCCAATCTAGCAAAATCTACCTTCAAAATCGAGGAACTGGATAACTTAAAATCGGGAGTATTTCTCTTATTTTGCACCAACATTGCTTTTTTAATGCGCTCTTTCAGATGCTCAACTTCTGAATCCAGCAACTTCCATTCAGGCAAAATTTCTTTGTACCTTTCCCCCAATGCTGTTAAATCCTCACTCTCGGGTTCCGGCGCAATTTTCTTAGTAGATTTTCGCCGCTGCTGTACATTAGAATTCAAGCGCCAACTAGCAATATCCTCAACTTCCAAAGATGGATCGGCGATGAGTTTGCCTAACTGTTTTTGAATTTCTTTCGTCAGCGTTACCGGAAAATTTAACTCAATTCCCTCAGTTTGCGTCAGTCTTGCCAGCGTCATAAAATCAACTTTCATCGTTATCGAACTGGAAAGATCAAAATAAGAACTGTCTTTGAGGTTTTGGGCTAGCATCCCTGCTTTAATGCGTTCTTTCACTTCAGCTATTTCTGAATCTAGCGGCTTCCACTGAGATTCTATTTCCTGATATTTTTCGCCCAAGGCTGTCAAGTTTTCCGTTGCGGGTTCGGGGTAACATTGGGCAAGGATTTCTAGCAGGCGGCGATTCACTCCAGCTAAATAAACCGCGTCCATCTTGGCATATTCTAGCTGCTTCTGGGTGAGGGGACGCTTTGCCCAATCGCCGCTTTGTTCTGTTTTATCTACATAAGCAATGCCGCAAAGTGTTTCTATTAAAGTTTTGAGTTGTCGGTTAGGTAATGGCAGGATGTAAGCTGGAATTTTTCTCGCCATTTTTAATGTGCAAGTGACATTTTGAGCATCATCATTGCCTAGAAATCGGATGTCATAGCTGGCGTTGTGCAAGACTTTTTCAATATTTGGATTTACCATGATTTGGTTGATGAAATGTTTGGCCAATTCAGGTTGATCCAAGACATCTAGTAGAAAAGTGGCATCTCCCGTCGAATCTGTGGAGTCAGCTAACACCTGAATCAGAGATAATCTGGGGTTGGATTTATAGTCAGCGATTTCTGTATCCACCCACAGGATTTTAGCTTGGGAAAATTTAGCGATGAGTGCTTTGATGTCGTTTGTTGCTGTTAAATAAGGCATTTTTACAGACTTTTACTATTAACTTTTTGATTCTATTATGCTATAGCAATTATTGGCTCGATTGTCAACTGTCAACGATAGCATTAAGGACACGGCATTGCCGTGTCCCTACATATATCTTTTCAGAATTAGTATTAAATGTTGACCAGTTTTGGAGGCAGAAACCGGGAATAGACGATCGCATTTTTACCATTCAGCAGTAAGGTACGCAGCGCGCACCTTACAAACTATTAACCTATGACTATTCTGCCACTTCCTCAGATTCCGATTCTTCGGCCGATTCTTCACCAGCAGGCGGCACTAAAGCCACAGCTACGATCGAATCATCCTCATCTAACCGCTGCACCCGCACACCCGTTGCTGTGCGCGATTGAGTAGAAATTGCACTCACAGCCTGACGGATAATAATACCTCGGTTGGTAATGATCATCAATTCGTCATCTTCGTTGACAATTCGCAGCGCAGCTACCTGATCCTTACCCTTTTTCGACTTAAATTTAGTAGCAGTCAATCCCTTGCCAGCCCGTCTTTGTAGGCGGAATTGAGAAACTGGAACCCGCTTGCCGTAGCCGTTGGTGGTGATTACCAACACTGAAGGAACTTCGCTGCTAACTGCCGAAATTTCTTCGACATCTTCGCCTTCAATTTCCTCGGCTTGCAGTTCTAATTCTTCATCTTCCACTTCCGCATCTTCAGTGTCCAATTCAGCAATTTCTGCTCCTTCAAATTCCGATTCGCCAGTTTCTAATTGAGCAATATTAGCTCCCTCAAATTCCGAATCTTCCGTTTCCAGTTCAGCAATTTCCGCAACAATTGAACTGGGCAAAATGTCCATGCTAATCAACTCATCGCCCGATCGCAATTTCATCGATTTTACACCCCGCGTCGCGCGGCCGACTGGGCGCAACTGTTCGTGATTAGTGCGGAAATGAATTGCCATCCCTTGGCGCGTACCGATGATGATGCTGTCACCAACTTTTGCTCTCCGTACCCAGCGCAGTTGGTCGCCTTCTTCTAGAGAAATCGCGATTAATCCATTAGTGCGGATGTTACCAAAAGCGGAAAGTGCGGTTTTCTTGATGTAGCCGCCGCGAGTCAGCATGACCAAGTATTCTTCGCTGGTGAATTCTGTGACTGACACCATAGAAGTGATTTTTTCTTCTATAGGAATCGGCAGCAGTTGCACCACGGGAGTGCCGCGGGCCGTCCGGGAACAGACGGGGATTTGATAAGCTTTTACAGAGTAAACTACGCCCCTGTCGCTGAAGAACAAAACGCTATCGTGATCGCAGCAGGAAAGGAAATGTTCTACTCCGTCGTCTTCTTTCATTTTCGCGCCTGCTTTGCCGCGAGTAGCGCGACTTTGGGCCTCGAAAGTGCTGACCGGCATCCGCTTGATGTAGCCTTGTTCTGTGATCAGAATAATTGCTTGTTCGTTGGCAATTAAATCTCTTTCATCGATTTCTCCTTCGGCGTGTTCGATCACACTGCGTCTAGGAGTGGCGATTTTGGTTTGGATTTCGACTGCTTCAAATTCGGCAATTTCTAAGATGCGTTCCCGACGCGCTAAGATATCTTCCAAATCGGCGATTTTTGCTCGCAATTCTTCGTGTTCTTGCTGAATTTTTTGCGCTTCCAATGCTGTCAAACGCCGTAACTGCATTTGCAGAATTGCGTCGGATTGCTGTTCTGAAAGACCGTAATTATCTATCAATTCTTGTTTGGCTGCGGCGGAGTCGGCTGCGGCGCGAATTAGGTGAATAATTGCATCTAAGTTGTCTAGGGCAATTAATAAGCCTTGCAGAAGGTGGTCGCGTTCTTCTGCTTTGCGGAGCTCGTATTGAGTCCGGCGAGTAATTGTCTCAATGCGGAAGTCTAGGAAGACATTGAGGAATTGGGAGAGCGTAAGTAGTTGGGGTTCCCCATTTACTAGCGCTAACATATTGGCTCCAAAGTTGGCTTGGAGGGGTGTTTGTTTGTAGAGGTTGTTGAGGACGACGCGGGGATAGGCGTCGCGCTTGAGTTCGATGACGATCCGCATTCCGTCTCTATCGCTTTCGTCGCGAATGTCGGAAATTCCATCTAATCTTTTGTCGTTGACAAGTTCGGCAATTTTCTCAATTAGCGCTGCCTTGTTTGTTTGGTAAGGCAATTCGGTGATAATAATTGCTTCTTTGTCGGGGCGGCCAGGATGTTCGATGGTTTCAATGCCAGCGACTCCGCGCATTGTAATCGAACCCCGCCCGGTGGTGTAAGCATCGCGAATGCCGCCTCTACCCAGAATTTGCCCTCCGGTGGGGAAGTCCGGGCCGGGGATGTACTGCATCAATTCCAGGTCAGTAATTGCTGGATTGTGAATTAGTGCTACTAAACCGTCAATTATTTCGCCTAAATTGTGCGGCGGAATGTTGGTGGCCATCCCTACAGCAATCCCCGATGAACCGTTGAGCAAAATTTGGGGGATGCGTGCCGGGAGTACGAGGGGTTCTTGCTGGGAACCGTCGAAGTTGTCGCCAAAATCAACTGTTTCCGAGTCGATGTCGCGCAGCATGGAGTCGCTAGTCAAAGCTGTGAGGCGACATTCGGTGTACCGCATGGCAGCGGGCGGGTCGTTGTCAACGGAGCCGAAGTTGCCGTGGCCGTTGATCAGGCGTTCCCGCATGGAGAAATCCTGAGCCATCCGCACCAGGGCGTCGTAAACCGCTGTATCTCCGTGCGGGTGATACTTGCCCAGCACCTCCCCCACGACGCGGGCGCATTTGCGGAAAGGTCGATCGGGAGTCAAGCCCAATTCGTTCATGGCGTAGAGAATGCGTCGGTGAACGGGCTTGAGACCGTCCCTGGCATCTGGTAGCGCCCGACCGACAATTACGCTCATGGCGTATTCCAAGTACGATCGGGACATCTCATTACCCAGATCCGTCGGGATTATCCGCGACTCAGAGATACTCATAGGTTGAAAAACTCCGTTAAAAATTTAAATTTGACCGCTATAAATCTCAAAAATGCGATAAAATCGGTTTGGATTCAGTAGAGCTGCCAAATATTGCAAATTACTCCTGAAATTATATCACAATTTGCCTTTGAATTTATGGGAAAGTTGCCAGAAAAATTAATGGGCGAAACAAGGGAAATTCGTAAGTTGGCAGTTGGTGATTTAGTCATCAATTGGCAAAAGCTAGAAATGGTTTTTTAGGGGGAAGGCTTTCATGCTTTGGTGAGTTTTTTGAGGGTTATCTAAAAAAATAAAAGGGTTTCCCGATCGCAATTGTAATTTCACAAAACCGAAGGCCTTCTTAAAGCAAACTAAAAATCTAAAATCTAAAATCTAAAATCTAAAATCAGCCGATGCTACCCGTCATCTACTCCGAAGATTTCTTGCTACACAAGACTGGAATGCTTCACCCAGAGCGACCAGAACGTTTAACGGCGATCGTCAACGCTCTGAAAGCTGCTCCTTGGGCGGCTCAAATTGAGTGGCAACTGCCCACCCCAGTGGCGCAGCGCGAACAACAACTGTTCTCGGCTATCAAAAAAGTTCAC
This sequence comes from Microcoleus sp. Pol12B5, assembly GCF_036701335.1. Lineage (NCBI taxonomy): Bacteria > Bacillati > Cyanobacteriota > Cyanophyceae > Oscillatoriales > Microcoleaceae > Microcoleus > Microcoleus sp. Pol12B5. The sequence goes on from NZ_JAUBQQ010000004.1 coordinate 56,771, forward strand.
TCGCAAAGATACATCAAAGAAGTCGAACATTTGGCTCATCGGGGAGGTGGCTACCTCGACGGTGATACGCCGATTTCAGCAGAAAGTTACGATGTAGCGCTGCTAGCGGCGAGTGCTTGGCTCGATGGGGTCGATCGAGTGGTGGCTGCGGGGGAACCGGCTTTTGTGCTGGCCAGACCGCCGGGACACCACGCCGAAAACGCCCGCGCGATGGGTTTTTGCTTGTTTTCCAATGCTGCGATCGCCGCTCACTACGCCTTGGAACAGCCGGGAATCAACCGCGTCGCCATCCTCGACTGGGACGTGCACCACGGCAACGGCACTCAATCTTTGGTGGAAAGCTGCCGCCAAATTGCCTACTGTTCCCTGCATCAATCTCCGTGCTATCCGGGAACTGGAGATGCCGAGGAGCGCGGTGCCTACGACAACGTGCTGAACATTCCCCTCTATCCCGGCAGCGGCATAGCTGAATACCTGAGCGCCTTTGAATCTCTTGTCGTGCCTTTTTTGTCAAAATTTGAACCGGATTTGTTGATTGTCAGCGCTGGTTATGACGCTACTGCGTCTGATCCGCTGGCGAGCATGACTCTGATGCCGTCAGATTTCGGTACTTTCACCGGATACTGCCTGCAACTCACCCGCCGCATAGCTTTTGGTTTGGAGGGGGGTTACGCGCTGAAAGAGTTGGCCGAGTCGGTTGTGGCGACTATTGACCGATGCCTCAATTAGCTGGAAAATTGACCTAGGGAAAAATAAGGTTGAGAAGCGGTGAGGACGGGATGGAGAGTTGTTGAGGGCGATCGTGCTTGATGGTCTTTTTCCCTCTGACTTCTGACTTCTGACTTCAGTGACAAGCATCACAAAGTTAAGAGATCCAAGTCACTTGGCATCAAAGTCTTGGTCACAGATTTTTAACCAAAAAATCACACCTTGTCAATGTGTTCGATCGCCTTTGAAGTCGCTCCCAGAGTGCATAATACAAGTACAACAAGCCTGTTAAAATTTTATCTGTCTCAATCAACTAGGAGGTTTATCATGTCAGTATCCCAAATGACACTCGAAGAGTTATTTGGTCAGGTCATGTTCTCCAGCGTCGTGACTCGCCACGACCGGAGACAGCTCAGATCTGCACTCTTAGAAAGAACACTGAATGAAGATGAGTATGCCATCATCAACCGACTGCTGTACAACGTGCGCCGCGGTTGGGTAAAAATTGTCGATTAAATACCTGGCAATGGCTCCCTGTAGGGGAGTTAATACCATTTTCGATTAAAGAATTCGTAATGACTGATAAATATCGGGGTTGAGATCACGGAAATACTGTTACATTTTCTGTGGAACTCATTACAAGTATAACTTGCCACTTAGGGAAGTTTTTTGTGTTTAATACTTGGATCGAGAGTGTGATGTATTTGACCAGAGTGTTAACTATCATCAAAATCTCGCTACACATCAGCCTATAGGTAGAGATAATTATAAAATGACAGGTTTCGGGTGCATCTCTACTTGTTGAAAAATTGTGAGTTTTGAGTTAACTGAAAAGTTATAATTAACTCAAAACTCATAATTTTTTTGATTTTACATGGGAGATTGGAGAGTGGAAAAACTGATGAATATCAGGGTTAAAAACCGCTATAAAGTTAATATTTTTTAAACTGAGATTAACAATCAAAACTATAAGCAGTTTCCAGTTGAGGAGGAGTGTGCGATCGTACAAGCACAGCCAGTCGCATTGGTCGATCGACCATTCCGGCAATTTGAGCCCGGAAGTGTCAAAATATTAACAACCAGTTCATCCCCAAAATATATGGCTCCCGCCGTTTTAATTGAAAATCTTCAGAAACGCTACGGCACTGTAGAAGCCGTTAAAGATGTTTCCTTCAAGGTAGAACCGGGGGAAATATTTGGTTTGCTAGGCCCCAACGGTGCAGGCAAAACCACAACCCTGCGGGTACTTTGTACTTTGAGTGCGCCCGATAGCGGACGCATTGAAGTGTCTGGCATTTCTGCTGTCAGCCAGCCGAGAATTGCCAGACAAAGACTCGGCTACGTCGCCCAAGAAGTGGCTCTGGATAAGGTGCTGACGGGGCGGGAACTCCTGCAACTGCAAGCAGCGCTTTACCATTTGCCGCGCCATACGATTAAAGGGCGGATTGACAAAATGGTGGAACTCCTCGGTTTGGAGGAGTGGGAAAATAAAAAGACGGGTACCTATTCCGGCGGTATCCGCAAACGCCTCGACTTAGCTGCTGGGTTGCTTCACCAGCCGGATGTTTTGGTGTTAGACGAACCGACTGTCGGGCTCGATATTGAAAGCCGGGTGGTTGTGTGGGATTTCCTGCGCCGCTTGCGGGAGGAAGGTACGACGGTTTTGATTACCAGCCATTATCTCGAAGAAGTGGATGCTTTGGCCGATCGCGTGGCGATTATTGACAAGGGTACGGTGATTGCACAGGGCACGCCGGAGGAGTTGAAAAATCGGGTTGGGGGCGATCGGGTGACTCTGCGGATTCGGGAGTTTTCGCCGATCGAAGAAGCTGAAAAAGCTAAAAAACTGATGCAATCTTTGCCTTTTGTGCAGGAAGTAATTGTCAACACGGCTCAAGGAAATTCTCTCAATTTAGTAGTAACACCGCAAAGCGATGCGCTGGTGACTATTCAGCAAGCTTTGAAAGATGCGGGACTTCCTACTTTTGGAATTGCTCAATCTCGGCCGAGTTTGGATGATGTGTATTTGGCGGCGACTGGTAAGACGCTGTTGGATGCCGAGTTGGCTGCTGCTAGCAACCGCGATTTGAAGGCGGAGCAAAAACAGGCGATGCGATCGTAGTTTGAGGGAAGAGGGAAGTTCGGCAACGGATTTTGTAACGGATGTAACGGATATAAGGAAGAGGGAAGAAGGAAGAGAAAACCTTCTTCCTTCTGCTATATAATCTTAAGAGGAGAGTGAAAAAATACGCTCGTAATTTTGGGGGATATTAATAGATGAATCTTGTTTTGGAAGTTGAAGCGCCTCCTTTCCGAGAAGATGCAACAGGTGCTATTCGGGTGGGAAACTCAAGAGTTTTGCTGGAATTGGTGATTCGAGCTTTTCAGGATGGTGCATCGCCAGAATCAATTGTGCAGCGTTATTCAACTGTGTCATTGTCTGATGTCTATAGTGCGATAGGCTATTATCTCCGACACCAAGAAGCAGTGGAAACTTATCTCAATTATCGCGAACAATTAGCAGATTCCGTCCGTCAGCGTTTGTTGGATATTCAACCCGATCTCAGCGTTATTCGATCGCGCTTGTTAGCCCAAAAACAATCTTGAGGATTAACTATGCTGCGGCTGTTGAGCGATGAAAATTTTAATGGCGATATTGTTCGAGGGCTTTTCCTGCGTCAGCCAGACCTTGACTTGCTTCGCGTTCAGGATGTTGGTTTGCGAGAAGCTGACGATCCAACAATTCTCAACTGGGCGGCCCAGAACGATCGCATTGTGTTAAGCCATGACCGGGCAACTATGCCAGATTTGGCTTACGAACAGTTGAGGGATAAGGAACAAATGTCAGGTTTATTTATAATTAACGATCGAATGCCAGTTAGACAGGCTATTGATGAACTTCTGGTGCTGGTTAACTGTAGCGAACAATCGGAGTGGAAAGGAGTTGTTTTGTATCTACCATTGTAACAATTAGCTAGATATTTAAGACTCTTCTGCAACCATTTTAACATACTGTTTTAACACAGGTGGAATCGTGAAAACGATTTCAGCTTCACCGCCCAATTTTTCGATCATTCCCCGTCGGGCTAAAGATTGAATTGCTTTACATAATTCGCCTTGTGATCCTTGACATTTTGCCATCCATTGGGTAAACGAAACAGGCTCAATTTCAGTGCAGATTAGGCCGAGCGCCTGTTTTTCTATTTCCGACAACCGCTGATAATGCTGCTGCAATATCGGTGTCAATTCATCGCTTAAAAATACTGGTTGATAGCTTAAATATTGAGAGACTCTACCGCCAAATAAGTTGTTAATGGTTTGAGCGGCTAATTTTAACCAGAGGGGATTACCTTGATAAAGGTTAATCAATTCTGACCAGTATTCTTCATCCAACAAACCCTTTTGTCTAAGAATTTCTGTTCCTGCTTCACCTAAACCGGTTAACTGCAATAAACGTACTGCTGAATTATCGTCGGTGAATGTGAGGATGTCTGAGGGTGGTTCCCAACTATTGAGAATTAAGCAGCTATTATGGGGAATTTCGCCGATGAGTTTAAATAGGGTTCCGTAGTTTTCATATCCGGGTTTGTAATTTCCTGCAAGTTGCCCGCTTCTGAGAATTTGCTGCACGTCATCGAGGATGATGAGACAGCGATTGTCTCGCAAATATTCGATTAGGATTGATAACTGAACATCGGTGTGGGCGGGTATGTTAATTTCTGGTTGATTTGAGAGAAATTGAATGAGGGTTTTGAGGGTGGTTTCGAGGGGTGGGGAGGTGCGGAGACTGAGCCAGATGATGCGATCGAATTGAGTTTGAATTTGGGGGATGAGGTGACGGGCGATCGCACTTTTGCCGGTGCCTGCCATGCCTGTGATGGTGAGGAGGCGGCAGTTTTGGCGGGCGATCGAGTTTTCGATGGCGGTGAGGGGTGAGTTGGGGTAGTTGTAGAAGGTTTTGAGCTCCGGTGCATCTCTTAAATCGAGTCGCGGTTTCTGTTGGGTGTTGTCTTCATTTGAGGTTTGTGTAGGGGGTGAGTGTTGTGGAGCTTTTGGAGGGCGTGAGGTTTCTGTGCAAACATTGATGTTACCTTTGTTTTGTACAAAATTAAAATCACCAAAATTTGAAACTTTAGAAAATTCATACCTCTCCATCGTGGAGCGCAAATTTGATTTCATTACATCTTCATCTAATATTTCTGAAAGAGTTTGCCATAACTTTGAGGCAATATTTCTGACATGGCGTTCAGTACAATGAACCTCTTTAGAAATTTCGGAGTATCTTTTACCTTGCCACGTTCCCCGTACTACTGCCTGTTGCAGATCGTCCAATCGTTTGCCAGTCTTAGCGAACACCAAGCCATCGGCCAACCTTAAGAGTTCTTGAACATCCATTTATTGGGTAAATGTAGGAGGTTTTATCTATTGTATCAGACTTTTTCTGACGTTTTATGGCTAAGAAGGACAAAATATGACTTTTAACGGCTAGCTAATTTTATTCACTCCTGGCAAATTGTGACATTCTCCTAGTTTCCAATACATAAAAATTAAATTAAAATTTAATCACGGGCTTTAAAACAATCTTCGGCAACCTAAAAATTTTTAACAATGTAAATCTGACTGGCGCAACTATGCCAGATATCAGCGTGCATCCCTAACGGTTCAAAAAGTTGCTCAAAATTTGGCTGCATCCGCTACTCCAGCGGTTAAAGAAGTGGCTCGCAATGTTGCTGCATCGGTGAGCAATGTCTAGGGGCTTTTCGCCTCGTGAAATGTTCGTAAATATTTTCTAACTTACCATAGGAAAGAAATCATGTCTAGTGCATTATCCCTACCGCAAGCTAATTTAAAAATGGCTCTATGGCAAGTCGATGCTGATGCAATGAGTAGCAGCGACTTGTATGTGTGGTTAAATGATATCGGCTTGCCGCATGAAGTCTCGATGCGGCTGCATGAACTAGCCACATACACGAAAAAAGCTGCTAACAAAGTTTTATTCATCGGTAAAATTCTCCTGATTAAAATCATAGAATTTGTCAAAGCGCATCCCAATTTAGTTATAGGGGCTGCTGTTGGCGTCGCTGTAGGAATTTTGGCAAATTCGATACCATTTGTCGGCCCGTTATTAGCACCTTTGGCAACAGCGCTGGGTATCCCAATTGGTGCAATAGCCGGCCACCGACTCGATAAACTTGCCCAAGGCCAAGAGGTGTCTGATGATGGAATTATTGGAATTGCTCAAGACATGATTGAGATTGCCAAAGCATTTTTTCAACTACTGATAGACGTTTTCAATACAATTTTCCGCAACGTCATCACTGCTTAACTGCCTAAATTAGCAAAAAGATTGAGGTCTAATATGTCTGCAAATAAAACGCCAACCAAAGAGCAAATTCTGAAGTCAATAGAGCAACTGGAAAAAAACCCACATGATAAATTAGGGATTTTAGCAGATATTGGCATTGGTGTGGTGGGGGCTGCCGGTGCTGGTGCGGCGGTGGCAGCTTTCGGTGGTGCATCATTTCTATTTGGGTTAGTAGCCGTTGCACCTCCCGTAGGATTAGTTGTTGGCGGTGCAGCTTTAGGTGCTGCTGCTCTTGTAGGGGTAAAACGAATGTTATTTGATGGCACTTTTGACGAGGGAAAACAAGCAGAAATGCTTAAACAGTTAAAAGAACAGCTAAGAGATATTGAAGCCAAAGAAAGAGGCTCTAAGCTGCAAGACAGCGATAAAACTAAATTTATTGTTTCCTTGAAAGAACCCGTCAGGCTCGATTTAATTAGCCCGAAAGACGCTCAGGATTTAATTAGCGCCGTAGAAAGCGGTAAAATTGCAATCAAAGAGGCGATTAAAATGGTTGAGGATGTGGTTAAAGCTGCTAAACCATAACTGCCTTCTGACTGCGTAACATGGGAATGCTAAGTTGTAAGTCTGCGATCGCCCTTCCTTGAGTCAAGAGCGATCGCTCTTTATAAGAGACTACTGATACTCTCATTCTTGCCATTCTCTATCTTCCTGATACTGTTGCAACATTACCTCAGCTTGTTTTGCTAGAATACTTCGCCTCTCTTCAAGCGGCAATTGCATAAATTCTCGGCGACTGGGATAGTCGGCTAGTGTTGGTATTTCTAAAGCTATATCAATACCTAATGGCTGTGCTTTTCCTGCGGAAATTTCCTGTTTGGCGCGCTGTGCAGCCACAATCAGCGATTGTTGCGTGTTCTCAAAAGATGAATTCCATTCCTCTTCATCCCTTAAGTCTTCAAGATATTCTCGCAAATGTTCAACCACTTTGTCTTGAAGAGTTTCTGGCAGAGATTCCATGATTTGGACCAAAGTTGCGATCGCCCTTGATGACATAGCTTTATCCTCCTAGTAAATCAAGTTTTTATTTAGTATATTTGATGAGCTTATTCTCAATTTTAGAGCGATCGCCCGCCCAACACCACCAATACCTCCAGACTTGCTACTGTAAAGAGAGTTAGATCTAATCAACAAGCAATTATGAGCGGTACTGTTACATCCCCCAACAACCTCAACCAGCAGCGGCCACTCTCCACAGCATCCGCTGACACTTCCACTTCCCTGCTGGCCGACTTCATCCAAGAAACACTCGCCTTAACCAAGCGCCTGTTTATTCAATTGCAGCGCCGCCCCTCGACGCTAGTTGCAGGCATTATTCAGCCCCTGATGTGGTTGGTTTTGTTCGGAGCTCTGTTTGAAAATGCACCCGCCGGCTTGTTCGGCGAAAGCCAGAATTACGGACAATTTCTCGGCGCTGGCGTAATCGTTTTTACTGCCTTTGCCGGGGCGCTGAATGCTGGTTTGCCGATTATGTTCGATCGCGAGTTCGGATTTCTCAACCGCTTGTTAGTCGCGCCGTTGGCTTCGAGATTTTCGATCGTCCTGGCTTCGGCTATTTTTATCGTCACCCTCAGCTTTATCCAAACCGGCACAATCGTTACAGCGGGGGCGTTTTTGGGCGCGGGATTCCCCGGAATTGCCGGACTAGGGGCGATCGCCCTAATTGTGCTGCTGTTAGTTTTGGGCGTCACCGGCTTGAGTCTGGGTTTAGCCTTCGCTCTTCCCGGTCACGTAGAATTAATAGCGGTAATTTTTGTTACTAACCTGCCGCTGTTATTTGCCAGCACAGCCCTCGCGCCGCTGTCATTTATGCCAGAGTGGCTGCAAGTTGTGGTGACTCTCAATCCTCTGAGTTATGCGATCGAACCCATCCGCTACCTGTACCTGCACAGCGATTGGTCGCTAGCCAGTGTCGTGATGCAGGCTCCTTGGGGTAATGTTACCTTTGGAGGAGCGCTGTTAGTATTGCTAGCCTTTGATTTGGTGGCGCTGCTGAGCATTCAACCGCTGCTGAAACGCAGGTTTGCTTAGGGCGATCGTTTCACCTGCACCGTCAATGGTAGGGACACGGCATTGCCGTGTCCTTAGCCCCAGCGAAGTAATATAATATTTAGTCGCAAGTCAGAATATTGTTTAGATACAATTGTTTTTTTGAAGATTCAACTAATAAATTATGAACACCAAAACTTCCAAATCCGGCAAATTGATGATTGGGATTGCTGCAAGCGCGATCGCATCCTGTGCTGTGTTCTCCCCTCAAGCAAGCTTCGCTCAAGCCAGCGGTTTAAATAATGCCCAACCGCTGCAAGACTTTCAAACTCAAGACAATACCGACCCATTTTCCGGCCGCAGCAGCGGAAGCGCAATATTTGATTTAATTCACAGATCCCAATTGGGAGGCGGCCGCAGCATGGAAGAATTTAATAGCGAACAGCGCCAAAATTTGAACGATGCGGCAGCAGAATTTCGCAACAAACAGCGCCAACTACTGGAAAAGCAAGCTGTACCTACACCAGGGGCGATCGCACCAGCAGAAATTACCGCCCCCGTCCCTTAAATTTACAACTGCTGTTTGCTCATTTCTCAGTCCGCGTGAGCGAAGTCAGCGCTTAGGCGGACTTCGTTTGTATAGCAGCGATTTCAAGATCCAAATCTTATCTACAAACCATCGCCCTTAATCCCGTTCCAACCACGCCCGCATTTTACCCGGATTAAGCAAACCGTAAGGATCGACCAACTCTTTAAACTGCAACTGTTCCACATTAATACTTTTCATCCCTCCATCTTCCAATATATAAGTGTGAGGATTAGCAATCATTGCGCCTTGCTCTTCGTGATAGCGAATAATTTCATTGAGCCGTAATTCCGTAGTGTAGCGAACTATTTGCAAAGCTGCGGCGATCGCCTTGCCATTGATCCGCAAAAACTCCAAGTGCATCATCACCTCATCCCCATAATAATTGTACAGTTCCTCAATCAATTTCAAACCTTTATCTGGGGGAAAAATCGTCTGCAAATAAGTCAGAGACGGGTCAGCGCTGCGAGCGTGCAGAGTTGTATGATTCCAAGTAAATTCAGCAATGGCTGCACCTTTGCTCGCTGCTTGCGCGTTTTTTTGATAGCAAATTGTGCCGCCATATTCGCGCACCAAATCTTGCAGCGGTTCCAGACAAGATTCAGCTACCATTAACAAAGCGCAGTGCTTACCTTCAGGAATCTCCTCGCGGAAAGCAGCAAAATAAGCAGGAATCGGCCAAGCACAAACACAAATTAGTTTTTTGATAATTCCGTCAGCATCGCCCAAAGCTTGACCGAAGTTTGCCGATGTCATAAAATCGTCAAAAGCGACGATGATTTCCGCCCAAGGATAAGCAGGGGCGAGGGGAATTTCTAACTCAGTAATAATCCCATTTGTGCCGTAAGCGTGATTGACTTTCTGCACTTCATCGCCCCGCAATTCGATGACGCGGGGATCGTCTTCCATTGTAACGACTCGAACGGCATGAAGATTTCCCCGATCGCGCAATTGCCCGTAAGTTATCGAACCAATTCCCCCGCTACCGCCGCCGATAAATCCCCCAATCGTTGCGGTGCGATAGGTTGAGGGAACCATCCGCAATTCCCAACCAGTTTCTCGCGCTTGTTTGTCGAAAACTGACATTTTCACCCCTGGTTCTACGCAAGCTAAACCCGGTTTTATCCAGCGGATACTGTTCATTTTGCTGGTATCTAAAATGACGCCGCCCTTGAGGGGAATGCACTGCCCGTAATTGCCCGTTCCTGCACCTCTGACAGTTAGCGGAATTTTGGATTTGACGCAGGCTGCAGCAATCCGCAAAACTTCGGCTTCGCTGGCGGGACGAACGACTAAATCTCCTGTTTTATCACTTAAGAGAGGTTGCAAAACTGGACTAAAGTGATAATAGTCTTGAGATAGCTTGACAACTTGCGCGCGATCGCTAATTATTTCAATTCCCGATAGTTCCGAAGAAAAAGCATTCCAGTCAATACTTTGAATCGCATTTGCAGTCATTTTGTTTTCTCCATGCTGGCAGTATTATATATTTTATATAAGCGAACTTACTAACATAAAATACTAACTGCAATCTTTCTTTAAGTAGTAAGGTGTGCCGAGGCGCACCCTACATATAGAAGTTTTGCGTCCAGGACTGCTTTTTTCAATTAACAAATCCCCCAAACACCGCCATACCGTAATATTTCCAAGGCACTGCAACAGTGTCAAATCTAGCTTTTACCAGCATTTCCAACTGTGCCGAAAGTGTAGCTAGGCGATCGGGATTAGAATACCCGTAAGAGACACTCGTTCCCACATTTGCGCGAATTTGTGCTAAGGTTTCCCCCTGATTTAGCGCCCAATCTTCTCGCGCCCCTTGATAAATATCTTTCATTGCTGCTGATTCTGCTAAAATAGGCTCGGCATTCCAAAAACAACCACCAGCATTTAAACTTTCGCGAATGCGTTGAAACACTTTCAACTTCATCTCGTCCTCAAGATGGTGAATTGCCAGAGATGAAATGCAAGCATGGAATTTATCGCTCAAGCCTGAAAAAATTGGATTGTTCGCCCATTCTCCAAAGTCCATTTCTATGCCAGTCCACCGGGCTGCGTATCCTGCCGACTCTATTTTGGCGCGGGCAAAATCAAGCATTCGCGGCGAGTAATCGACTGCAACTATTTCCGCAGACGGGTAGCGTTGGAGAACTTTTAAAGTGAGTTCCCCCGTACCGCAGCCGAGTTCTAAAATGCGGTGGTTTGTGTTAGCAATGCAGCCTGATACTACATCCAGCATTTCGTCATATTTAGGTAAAAGTCGCCGAATGCCAGTATCAAAATCAGCAGTATTGACGAAACTTCTCCCGGAAAAATTTCCTTGTTAGTAGGTGAGACAGTAGAGTCAGAATTCACGATCGTCAACCATAGACTACAATTGCTATCCTAACCGAGATCAAGCAAAAAGTGCGTGAAGTAGGGACACGGCACTGCCATGTCCTTAACCGAGCATCTGTACTTCACTCAACAGAAAATCCCTATAAAGTTATGGGTATTCTTACGGATAAGCTAAACACTCGCGGTAAACAATAATTAACCCTCCGTTGCACCCAGAGAGTATTGGTTTACCCCGAACGCCAGCAAAACAGTCTGAGAAAGCAGTGTTATGTTAGTAGTGCATAAATTCCAATCAAGATTAAACCTCACACGTGAGGATACCATGCCCCAGTTGATTTCTCGAATTCGGGCTGCCATCAGCCAATTAATTTACAAGCGAATTATCCTTGCGGTGACAATTTTATTTTGTGTAGGTGTAGGAGTAGCGATGGCAAATATGTCTCGTCTTTCCTCCACTCTAATCGAATCGCAAGCCCTCCAAAATGCCACCCTCTATGCCCAAGCTGTTAAAGAAGCCCGCACCCTTTACAGTTCCGATGTTGTTAGTCCTCTAAACACCGCTGAAGCAATTAACTTTACCCACGACTACAACCCGACAAAAGTAACAGTTCCCGTACCAGCCAGTTTCTTAATAGAACTAGGCAACCATATCACAAAAAAAAATCCCGAAGTATCACTTCGTCTCTATAGCAACTACCCGTTTCCCTGGCGACAAAAAGAAGGCGGAGCCCGAGACGAGTTTGAACAGCAAGCTATTACCTATTTGACGCAAAATCCGACAAAAAAATTTTTCCGCGTTGATGATGTTCGCGGCAAACCCGCCTTTCGATATGCCGAGGCAGATATTCTAAGTTCTAGCTGCGTGAAGTGTCACAATACTCACCCTGACAGTCCTAAAACTGATTGGAAAGTGGGAGATGTGCGGGGGATACTAGAAATTACTCAACCTCTCGCTACCATCACTCAACATACTCAAAGTGAACTTAAAAACCTGTTTTTACTGTTAGTAGGACTTTCCGTTTTAGGAGTGACAGGCTTAACTGTATCTATCAGCAGGTTGCGCCAAAATGCTAAACAATTAGAACAGCGCGTCAGGGAACGCACGGCACAATTGCAAGAAACTAATGTAGAATTGGTAAAAGAACAGGAAAAGAGCGATCGCCTGCTGCTCAATATTTTACCCCAATCCATTGCTACCAAGTTAAAAGACGGTCAAAGCAGTATTGCTGACGGCTTCGCAGAAGTCACGATTTTGTTTGCAGATATCGTAGGCTTTACCGTGCTTTCAGCACAAATATCTCCCGAAGAACTGCTCAAGTTTCTCAACGAAATTTTTTCAGCCTTCGATAGCTTAACGGAAAAGTACGGCTTGGAAAAAATCAAAACAATTGGAGATGCTTACATGGTAGTGGGAGGTTTGCCAAATCCTAGCAGCAACCACGCCGAAAGCATTGCGGAAATGGCTTTAGGTATGCAGCAGGAATTAGCAAAATTTAATGCCAAACATCATGCAGGAATTAACATTCGCATCGGCATCAATACCGGACCGGCAATTGCGGGGGTTATTGGCACTAAAAAATTTATTTACGACCTCTGGGGCGATGCCGTCAATACAGCAGCCCGCATGGAATCCCACGGGATTGCCGGCGCGATTCAAGTCACACAATCCACTTACGATATCTTGCAAAATAAGTATCGGTTTGAAGACAGAGGAATTATCCACATCAAAGGCAAGGGCGATATGAATACTTATCTGCTTGCAGGCAGGTTAGTCAGCCCAGTTTCGGTTTAATTTGTTTATTATATTATGAAGGGGTATGCTAGTTAGTCCGAAGTCATCAGTCATTAGTTGTTAGCCGTTAGCCAACAACTAACAGTTAATGCCTGCTGGCCTTTGACTGCTGACAATTACAGGAATTACAGAGGGGATGTGAGAACCCGGTTTCTGCGCGGTTGCTTCGTTGACACACCAAAAATTTATTACGAGAAACCGGGTTTATTTTCTTATGTCCTATCATTAGCCATTTGCAAAATAGTAAGTTTTATGTTATCGCGGATTTTATCATTCTTGAAATTTTTTAAATCTCGCTTGTCTAGGCAAATAGCTTTGTGGGTATTTGCTAGCATTCTTGTCATAGAGGGAATTATTTTAGTTCCTTCTTATTTTAGGCGAGAAAATGAACTTTTAAGTCAACTGGAACAGGTATCTCGCGCGACTGTTGATTCCCTAGAGTTTTTGCTTCAACAAGATATTTCCGATCGCACTTTCTTGCAAGAAGAAGTAAAAAATATTATTAAGGATTCTCAAGTGGTTTTAGGACTATCTATTTACCAAGCTAACGGTCAGCTAATATATACACTTGGCGAACCCCCAGAAATCAGTTTACAGCAACTAAAAAAAGCTCGTATAGTTCACAATCACAATTTCGATGGCAAGCGCTACGATATTGCTTGGACGGAGCGACATTTGGGAGGCGATTACATCTTAATTGTTCGCCACGATGCTTCCACCGTTCAACCGGAACTCTACGCATTTATCGGGCGGATTGCGGTTCTAGTCATCATTATATCAGCCTTTGTCACTTCGGTGACTATGTTTTTTTTAGGGGTGACAGTAATTTCACCTCTCTTGAGATTGCGCGATGACTTGATCGCTGCTGGAGACGCTTTGAGCAAAGATCAAGAGAAACCTGATTTCTACTCTCTGTCTGTCAAGCGCGATGACGAGTTAGGAGAACTCATGGTCGCATTCAATCAAATGTTTCACCGAGTATACAAGGAAATTGCACAGCGGAAACAAGCTGAGGAAGTATTACGCGCCGAACAAGAAAAGTCGGAACGTTTATTACTAAATATATTACCTGTCATGATTGCCGATCGCCTAAAACAAGGCCAGATAAATATTGCCGATGGATTTGCCGATGTTACGGTTTTGTTTGCTGATATTGTGGGCTTTACCGAAATATCTTCGCGCACATCTCCTGAAGAATTAGTCGAGTTGCTTAATAAAATATTTTCATCTTTCGATCGCTTAAGCGAACAATACGGCTTAGAAAAAATTAAGACTATCGGCGACAATTATATGGTGGCAGGCGGTTTGCCGCTTCCCTGTACAAATCACGCCGAATCTATTGCCGAAATGGCCCTGGAAATGCAGCAAGAAATTATGAAATTCCGCGACGAATGCGGTAAACCTCTCAATATCCGCATTGGCATTAATACTGGGCCTGTTGTAGCAGGTGTCATCGGCACTAAAAAGTTTATTTACGATTTGTGGGGAGATGCTGTGAATACAGCAAGCCGCATGGAATCTCAGGGACTTCCGGGTAAAATTCAAGTTAGCAACTCAACTTATGAATTGCTGTGCGATAAGTATTTGTTGGAAAAGCGCGGTAAAATTAATGTTAAAGGCAAAGGCTCTATGACGACTTATTTGCTCAAAGGTAGAAAATTGTAACTAACAATTTTAACCATCGCCCGCGAATACGTGGTATGGTGGCTGACGTTGCAGGGCAGACGCCCTCGCCACCAAACTATATTTTTTTTGAACGAACCGCGAAGACGCTAAGGACGCGAAGGAAGAGAAGAGAAGAAAAGAGAAGAGAATATAAAGAGTTGCCAAGTGAGTTAACTTTGCTATATTAAAATGCGAGTTGATATTAGTTAGATGGGTAAAAATGACGGCGGATCAGGAACTGAATTATTCTACTTCACCGATTTGGCAGCCCTTCACGCAAATGAAAACGGCGCCCCCGCCACTGAAGGTAATTCGCGGCAAAGGATCGGTGCTGGAATTAGCAGACGGGCGGCAAATTCTCGACTGCATTTCTAGTTGGTGGGTGACTGTTCACGGGCACAGCCATCCAGTTCTCGCTGAGGCTCTTTACGAACAAGCTCAAAAGTTAGAACACGTAATATTTGCGGGATTTACTCACGAACCTGCCGAAAAACTTGCTAATAAATTGCTAACTCATACGCCTGCTTCTTTAACGCGGATTTTCTTTTCTGATAACGGATCGACTGCTGTTGAAGTTGCTCTGAAAATGGCATTTCAATATTGGCAAAATATCGGAGAAACTAATCGCACTAGCTTTATTAGTTTTGAGGGAGGTTATCACGGCGATACTGTGGGCGCGATGTCGGCTGGCAGAAGTTCGCTGTGGTGGGAATCTTTTGCACCTTTAATGTTTGCTGGTGATGTTGTTCCTTTTCCGGCGACTTTTGACGGCGATGAGGAGGTGGAAAGCAAGGAGGCGGCGAGTTTAGAGAAATTGGAGTTTTTGTTAAAGCAGGGCGGCTATGCGGGAATTTTTATCGAACCTTTGGTGCAAGGTTCTGCGGGGATGCGAATGTGCCGCCCTGAGTTTTTGCGGGCGATCGCACAACTTGCCCGCCAGTTTAATGTATTGTTGATTTACGATGAAGTAATGACGGGTTTTGGGCGGACGGGCGAACTGTTTGCCTCGGTTAAATCTGCAACTTCACCGGATATCCTGTGTTTGTCTAAAGGATTGTCTGGTGGTTGTTTACCAATTGCTGTCACAATGGCATCGGAGGATATTTATCAAGCTTTCTGGCGAGATGAATGGGACAAAGCTTTTTTTCACGGTCATTCTTACACCGGAAATCCCTTAGCTTGTGCGGTGAGTGTAGCATCCTTGGAGCTTTTGGAGCAAAACCCAAATGTGTATCAAGGGATGGAAAAACTCCACCACAAATATCTAAATCAATGGCTGAGAAATCATCCTAAACTCGAACGGATTCGGACTTGCGGCACCATCGCAGCAATGGATGTGAAAACGGAAAGCGATTCCGGTTATTTTAATGACATCGCTCCTGTATTGAAAGCCAAATTTCTCGAAGCGGGGTTTTTGCTCCGCCCCTTGGGAAATACGCTTTACTTGATGCCTCCCTACTGCATTTCTCCTGATGAACTAGAATCGATTTATCGGGTAATTCGTCAGGTTTTGGATACTCTGTAAACCCTTTAATTTTAGTAATGAATTTACCCAATTGGAACGATTTGGCTGACGACGCGCTGGCGGGCAAATGTCTCTCTCGCGAGCAATCTTTAGCCGTATTGCGCGCACCGGATGAGGTTTTGCTGGAACAACTAAACGCAGCTTATCGGGTGCGCCGCCACTACTGGGGAAACCGAGTCAGGCTGCACTATTTGTTAAATGCTCAAAGTGGCCTTTGTCCTGAAGATTGCCATTATTGTTCTCAGTCCAAAATTTCGAGTGCGGAAATTGAGAAATATCCGCTTTTAGCTAAGGAGAAAATTCTGGATGCTGCCCAACGCGCAGCAGATTTAAAAGCTGGTACGTTTTGTTTGGTGATTTCGGGTCGCCAACCTAACGCATCTACTTTCGATCGCGTTTTGGATGCTGTCGAGACTGTGAAGGCAAATTATAACCTAAAAATTTGCGCTTGTTTGGGATTGTTGAGCGAGGAGCAAACTCATCGGCTGGCTAAAGCTGGAGTCGATCGCGTAAATCACAATCTCAATACTTCCGAATCATATCACACGGACATTTGCACGACTCACACTTTTGGCGATCGGGTTGAAACCGTCGAACACGTAAAAGCAGCGGGAATCACAACTTGTTCCGGCGGAATTTTGGGGATGGGCGAATCGGATGATGATGCGATCGATTTAGCGCTTTCGCTTCGCAATTTGGGAGTTACTAGCGTACCCGTCAACTTTTTCATTCCGATTCCCGGTACGCCATTTGCAGATGTGAACCGGTTAACTCCCCGCCAATGTTTGCGAATTCTCTGTTTGTTCCGATTTTTGCTTCCCAGTCAAGAAATTCGGATTGCTGGGGGACGGGAAGTGCATTTGCGATCGCTGCAACCTCTCGGACTCTACCCCGCTAATTCTATCTTTGTTGGTGATTATCTGACAACTCCCGGACAAGCTGCCCATCAAGATTGGGACATGATTCGAGATGCGGGATTTGCGATCGAATCCCCCGAAGGTTCTCTCTTAGAAGTTGATTCAGCAGTTACCACATCCGAACAAAAATCCCTGGTTGTGTAACTCTTATAGCAGTTTTCAATCGGATGAAATAGAGGAAGACACGGCACTGCCGTGTCCCTACCCAGTATCTATATTTCACGTTTACGAATGGGAAAGAAAAACCTGGTTTCTGAGGTAGCAAATGTGTAAACGGTAAGTTCTTAGATTGTAGCCCGAAACCCTTATTCTACGGTTGACATTCTTCAATCTAAAATCTAAAATCTAAAATCTAAAATAATACAAGAGAGGAAAATTGTGGACAAACGCGAAGAAATTACGATCGCAGAATACCAGCTAACTGCCGAATCTTTTCGAGAAGGAACTTGGCATCATGACGTATCCCAAAATCGATCCGCACTGACCGCTGCTATGCCCCGCAATCCCGGTAAAATTCTCGATATAGGATGCGGGCCGGGACGAGATTTAGTAGCGTTCAAGAGCCAAGGACACACAGTTGTAGGCTTAGATGCAACTCCGGCTTTTGTAGAAATAGCAAAAGAGTTGTCAGGATGCGAAGTTTGGCAACAATCTTTTCTGAATCTCGACTTGCCAGAAGCAGAATTTGACGGTATTTTTGCCAATGCTTCCCTGATTCACGTTCCCAGCGACGAGATGGTGAAAGTGCTGCAAGATTTGCACAAAGCCTTAGTTGTTAACGGTGCAATTGTCATGTCAATGTGCCGAGGAAATTGGGAAGGATACGACGAGAGACCAACGGGAAAACGCTATACTGCGGGATGGGAATATCATACTTTAGCGCCTTGTTTAGAAGAAACAGGATTTGCAATTGTCAATCACTACTATCGCCCCCCTGGCTTACCCCGCGAAGCTCAATCTTGGGTAGTAATGGTGGGCAAAAAACTCTAACGTAAATGGAAAATAGGCAATCGGTAATTGCCAATCATTCCCCTCTCTTCCTCTGCGCCCTCTGCGCCCTCTGCGGTTAAATAAAAAAACTCATTCACCAATAGACAGAAGATTGTTGTATAATTATATCCAGTCAAATAAACCACTTTCTGCACCAATTAAATCCCAATTAATATGACAGATAAATCCCACATTTTTTTAGCGGGTGCTAGTCGAGGCGTCGGCTTAGAAATCGCGAAATGTCTGACAGCACAAAAGATGCAAGTAACTGCACTTTTGCGATCGCCCACAACCAGCACCGAATTAGAAGCAATGGGCATCAAAGTCGTGACTGGCGATGCTTTGGATGCAGCAGCTATGGAAGCTGCGATGGCTGGCGGTGAGCCAATTCACGCCGTAATCAGCACAATTGGCGGCTTGCCCAAAGATGGAGAAAGAGCAGATTATTTGGGAAACAAAAACTTGATTGATGCGGCTGTCAAAGCAGGCGTGCAAAAATTTATTTTAGTTTCATCCATCGGTAGCGGTAAAAGTGCCGCTGCTTTGCAACCGCAGGTTTTGGAAACTTTGGGCCCGGTCTTAATTGAAAAGGAAAAAGCCGAAAATCATTTGATAGCAAGCGGGATGATTTATACAGTGATTCGTCCGGGCGGACTCAAATCGGAACCTGCAACAGGCAACGGTATTTTAACAGAAGATTTTAGAGTTGCTGGAACTATTCACCGGGCGGATGTAGCGCAGCTAGTTTGTCAGTGTTTAGTTTCTGATGCTGCTAACAATAAAGTTTTGTCGGCGGTAGACAGGCAAATGCTTTACGGCAATCCAGAATTTGAGGTATTAACTTTTAGTTAAATATCCAAACCTCAAAAAACACAAAAACCTGTAGGGGCGGTTTAAGCGAACAATACAAAACTTCCGCCCTTTGCAGATTTTTGTACAAAACCCGCCCAGACTTAAGAATCGCAAGGCTTAATCCACGATCGCCCGATCGCCCAATCCAAAACCAAACCCGCGATCGCAAACAATACCACACTCTCGACACCGCGAACCGCAAACGGCAATAACTCTTGTAGGGCGGGCATCTTCCCGGATTCAAAACACAATCCAGCATCCAACTGTCCAAAAGCCCGCACCAACCCAAAAGCCAACACCGCACCAGATTTAAGCTGCGGGTTAACATCTCGGCGGATAGCGTAGCGGTAAGTCACGCCGAACAAAAAACCGCCCAAAAGTGCGATCGTCCCTCTCAAGGCAAAATTTAGGTCAATTTCCCTTACCTGCAAACTCGCCAGAGAATCCAACCTATCCGCTAGAATTAAGCTATTACCAAGGGCGATCGCCCCAAAACCCAGCAAACAAGACAAAGCAGCAACACTCCCTGCCTTCAAAGATTCTACCCGTTCAGCCGCACTAAAATTTGACGAATCCTTCACAGCGCCCTCATTTCAAAAATGGCTCAAATTGACCTATCATAAGGTTTGGAGTCACTTTGTACAGTTTGTTCAATAAATAGCTATGGATATTTTGTCACTCGGTTGGGTTTCGGTGCTAGTTCTGTTCTCCTTCTCAATTTCAATGGTCATTTGGGGACGCAACGGTTTCTAGATTCCCGAATAGCTTGCGGGGCAGGCTTTTTAACGGCCCCGCATTTTTTTAAATCCTATTTAACCAAATCAAAATAACAGGAGTTGTAAACATGACAGCAAAAAAAATCTTAATGCTAGTCGGCGACTTTGTAGAAGACTACGAAGTAATGGTTCCCTTCCAAGCACTGCAAATGGTAGGTCACACCGTCCACGCCGTCTGCCCGGACAAAGCAGCAGGCCAAACGATTCGCACCGCAATTCATGACTTTGAAGGCGATCAAACCTACAGCGAAAAACCCGGTCACAACTTCACTTTAAACGCGACTTTTGACGAAATCAACCCGGCCGACTACGACGCTTTGATTATCCCCGGAGGACGCGCCCCAGAATACATCCGCCTCAACGAACAAGTGCTGCAAATTACCCGCTACTTTGCCAACAGCAAAAAGCCGATCGCATCTATTTGTCACGGCTTACAGGTTCTAACTGCAGCAGGCGTACTCGAAGGCAAACGGTGCACCGCATATCCCGCTTGCAGCCCCGACGTACTCCGGGCCGGTGGCAAATATACAGAAGTTCCCGTTACCGAAGCCGTAGTCGATGGCAATTTAGTCACCGCCCCCGCGTGGCCAGCACATCCTAACTGGCTGGCTGAATTCCTGAAAGTTTTGGGAACGAAGATCGAACATTCAGATAGTCATTAGTTATTAGTCATTAGTCATTAGTTATTAGTCATTAGTCATCAGTTATTAGTTATTAGTCACATGAAAATTTTTACAGTCAAAGTTAAACCGAATTCCAAACAGCAAAGCATCGCAGAACAACCCGACGGCAGCCTCACAATACATCTCAAGTCCCCGCCCGTTGATGGTAAAGCAAACCAAGAATTAATCATGCTGTTGGCAAAAAAGTTTAAAGTGCCGAAATCTGCGATCGGCATTAAATCAGGTCTTTCTTCTAAAAATAAACTTGTCGAATTTGCGATCGAACCTTTAACTTAGAAATAAAGGTAACAAGAAATCTATCTAAAGATGGATACAAACTCAACTTTAAAATCCTATATTAGTAGTTGTAGAGTTAGAATAAAAAGTTATGAACATTGAAAATAGAGTCGAAGCCACAGCGAAGAATATTGAAGGCAAAATCCAAGAAGCTGTTAGCGAAGTTACAGGCAATCAGAAAGATAAATTAGAAGGTCAAGCCAAGCAGGATGAAGCATCAGCAATTCACCTGAAAGAAGACCTCAAAGATAAAGCCAAAGAGATTGTAGACCGAGCCTAGTAACAGTATTCCCTACAAGTTTCCTGCCTACTCAATCCCGCAAACATATAGTTTGCGGGATTTTTTATAATGAGCCTAAATTATTTGTACCAATATCTTGGGGTGGGTTTATCAACATTATTGGTGGCAAAATTCACCTGCGAACCGCCTTTATAGATTCCAGTAATTCATAGTGCAAAAGCATTAATTTTGTGGCGGGAATTGTTTCCATTGCATAAGTTGTGCCATCTTGATGAGAAAATTTTACCTCAAAAGCACTGCCATCAAATTCCATCATGACTGTTCCTACTTGTCCTTTATATAATTTAATGATTTGTTTTGTTTCAAAATGGGTTGCTTCTAAATCTTCAGTTAAAGCAACAATATCTAGGTCTTTAATTGTTTTCATTATTTTTACCTCACTTTTTGACGGGATAACAACTTGTTAATCTGGGGAAACTTTCACCTAAGCGGACGATCCAAGCTGCTAGAATCAGAGATTCACCTACTTCGGTTTTCAGCAAGAATTTCATGTTGTAATGCGTTCCGTATTCATTGTTTTTTTAAATAACAACATCTTCGTTGATAGCAGCTTCTTTTAAAGCCTGTTTGAGCATTTCAGCATTTTTTAGGGTAATGCCTAACTTACTGGCAAACAAAATAGCTTTATTTTTTCATTCTTGGTGATTCAGATTTAGAGAAGATTCTTCTATTTTATTGCCTAAATCTGCTAGATGACCATTGGGCAGTTTCACTATTAATAACTTTTTTTGAAGGACAAAATAGAATATTAGTCTGCTACGATAATCGACTTTTACTCAAATGTCAATTATATCGTCTTTGAGCTGGGTGGCTGGTTTATCAACATTATTGATGGGTGGCAAAATGGAGCGGTGAATCTGCCCTTCCTTTCAATGCCTAATGCCCAATCCCCAATCCCCAATCCCCGATGCCCAATTCCCAATGCCCACAAAAAAGCCAGGGATGGATATCCCCAGCTCGAAACATAGCACAATTAGTTTTGAGAGTTGGTAGGGCGATGTTTCAGAATCGACCTCACCCTCTTTTACCCAAATTAAATCAGGGTAATGTCAGTAACCGTCAGGCCCGGTCTGCCATTCAGAATTGCCAGCGTAACCCCTGGGTTAGAACCAGAAATACCGTCAGGGTCAAATCCTAGTCGTCCGCTTTCATTTTCATAAAAGACGAACGGCTCTGTCGGGCTCGCCCCGGCTGGAGCAAAACTGCTAGTGTAACTCCCACTCTCAAGCAGCAAGAACGCCTGCGAAGAAAGTCGATTCGTATTTGGCACTACCCTCAAGTTGGGGAAGCCGTTGGAACCATTGATTTGGAAGATAAACTTGTCTTGGCCGACTGTAAAATCACCGATTTGGTCTGGGTTAGTACCCCCGGCGCCCTCGCCGAAGTTGTTGTAGTAGAAACTGTCATTACCCGATCCGCCAATCAGCGTGTCAGCACCAGGCCCCCCGCCGAGAGAGTCGTTACCGTCACCCCCGATCAAATAGTCGCTACCAAAGCCGCCCAGCATGGTGTCGTTCCCGCCACCGCCATTTAAGGTATCGTCCCCGGCTCCTCCGAGGGAGTCGGTAGCATTGGATGAGTCGCCGAACAGGATGTCATCCCCGCTACCAGTAGTGATCACATCAGTGCCGTTGCCACCAATAATGAAGTTGCTGCCTAAGTTATCAGTAATGACGTTTGGCGCTGTAAGACCGGTAAAGCTGACGCCGCTAGCGTAGGAGATGAAGTCGTTACCCGCAACGTTGCCAATCACGCGATCGCGCGCGCTGCCAAAGATAATGGTGTCACTTCCCTCGCCACCGTTCATGAGGTTGGTGACGGTGAAGCTGCTGCCAGTAGTAGGATTGGTGTAGCCAATTAACAGATCGCCGCCGAGTCCGCCTTCGAGAGTAATCAAAGCCGTACCAGTACCAGCAAAAATGGCCTTGGTAGCATCGATAGTATCGTTGCCATCTCCACCGGCTGCGTTAGTAAAGGTACCGCTCAGGCTGTCGTTGCCTTCGCCGCCGACCATTGTATCCGTCACAAAAGCTGCAACGATTGTGTCATTGCCTACTCCGCCGTCGAGCAAGTTGCGACCCGCGAAGCCGGGAAATGAACTCTGGGCGCCTCCGCTCAAAGTTAGATTCGATACCCTGGATGACTGGATGAAGTCGTCGCCTGCACCTCCCAAAGCGGTATCCTGCGTGGCAAAAACCGTGATCGTGTCGTTGCCGTCGCCGCCCTCCAAGAAGTTTCTGCCGGCTTCAAACTCGCCGATCGCCCCGGTGAGAGAATCGTTGCCGCCACCACCAATCAAGGTGGTTCTCTCAATGCCGATCGTAATGACGCTGCCCTGAGCAAACGGGCTTGTCTGGGTACTGTTGCTAATGAATAAGATGTCGTCGTCAAGATCGCCCGACAGGTAGCTGTTGCTGGCGACACCTCTTAGGGTGTCGTTGCCTCTACCGCCAAAGAGACTGTCTCTTACATTGATACCTACAACTAAGTCGTCGCCCAAATCACCGCGCAAGTAGTTGCTGCCTTCATTACCACCGAAGCCAATACCCAACTCCTGTAAACCGAGGTTGTTGCCACCGCCTGCGATGAAGAAGCCGATCGCGTCATTGTCCTTACCGCCGTAGAGGGAATCTCCTCTCTGCGCCCCTCCCAGCATGGTATCTTCGCCCTGATTACCAAACATCAGGTTAGCTTCGACAGTACCTTGGAGGATGTCTTCTCCCTCGCCGCCGACCAGGGTAGCGCGGGCTTCAGCGATTATGGTGTCCGAGCCTGCCTCGCCAAGCAGCAAAGCCGGACTGCGCTGAGATCTGATTGAATCTTCGTCGTCGCCGCCGTATATGGTATCGTTCGGGCCAACTGAAATCAGAGTATCGTTATCGCCTTGGCCAAATATTAAGCTGCCGCCCAGGGTGGAAGTTCTAATGAAATCCGCCCCCTCTCCGGCGAATACTGTATCCGGGCCTAGTCCCGGAAGGTTTAAATCTAGTTGATTAGGATTGTCATCTAACGTTGTCATAAAGCTTCACTCCTCTACTTGTTGGTCATCGCTGGTGCGACTACAGACACTGCCTAGAACACCGAATGTTTGGATTCCGCTGTAGTTTAACCTGTTTGCCAGCCGCAAGTCTAGCCTACTGGCGTTAACCCTGTCTAGACTTTCTCCCTCGCGGATTTTTTGCTTGTAAGCTTTTATTTTCAAAGTCTTCACCCTTTAATAATCCTGGTGCACTGTCTCAGGTGCTCATGCTCTATAAGACGCGGCTCATATTCTTAATGTTCCATTCTGGATTGGCGGTCGGGGATCGCGTCCGGGGGAGGAAATTAAAGATTAAAAAAGGCTGATCTGGGTGATCCCGAAGACAAGGGAAATTGGGAGATTTGTTACTTGGTAACAAGGCTTTGTGGCAATTTCCGGTTTTCCAGGCAGGGCCGTCATTTAATAATTCTGACCCGGATTGAACCGAGTACCGCTCCGGGCTTTAAAAGTCTACGCCCCGCTTTAGTTCTACGCCCCGATCGCCGTAGTGTTTGTGACAGTATACCTCGGAGTGTACGCTTGCCAAGTCAAAGTAAGCGTGGGGTTTGTGGCAGCGCCCGGTGATAATAATTTCTGTATCCCGCGGCTTGCGTAGCAGGGCTTCGACGATCGGCTCTACTGGCAGCAGTTCTAAGTCTACTGTGGGATTGAGTTCGTCGAGAATAATCGTTTTGTACCAGCCGCTGGCGATCGCACATTTGGCGATTTCCCAGCCGCGTTCTGCTTCTATGCAGTCTAGCTCTTGCTGTTGCCCCCGCCAAACTATAGCATCTCGGCCGCACCGCTGGTGGTCTACTAGCTGCGGGTAGCTTTGTCGCAAAGCTGCGATCGCCGCATCTTCTGTATAACCGCTGCCACCTTTGAGCCATTGCACGATTAACACCCGGTGAGATTGGTCTTGACTGATACCCCTACCTATTGCCTGCAAAGCTTTGCCCAAAGCGCTCGTAGACTTGCCTTTCCCCGCTCCGGTGTATATTTCGATACCCGAAATATGATGGTCTGCCGCTGCGGGGTGATAGTGGGGCTTCATTTCTGAGTGTAAGTCGGCAATCTCCAGCAAAGCTTCCGGAGCCGCTCGGCCTGTGGCGATGACTTCTAAATATTCTGGTTTGTTTTTGAGGGTTTGGACTACTTCGTCAACTGGCAGCAAACCCAAGTCCAATACGGGGTTTAGTTCGTCTAGTACCACGACGGAATAGAGCTCGCTGGCGATCGCTCCTTTGGCGATATCCCAGCCTCGCTGAGCTTCTGCGCGATCGAAGCGGGTGATTGCTTCGGCCCCAAAATATTCGGCTCTGCCGGTTCGCACTTGGTCGATCAAGTGCGGAAATGCCCGTTGCAAGGCTTCTATTGCTCCGTCTTCGTCGTAGGAGCGGCCGGGGCCTTTGAGAAAGCGCAGCAACAAGACTCGTGTGGGCGAGTCAGAATTGATACCCAGCCCGATCGACCGCAACACTACTCCCAAAGCTGCCTGAGACTTGCCTTTACCAGCGCCGTCGTAGACGTGAATCTGACCCGCGGCGCGTTCCGAGCGGGATGAGGCTGTCCGAATACCAATGCCATTCCTTACCATAATCAGCAGTTGTTTGAGTCTGTAGCGGGGTGGGTATTCGATCGCGCGCCTTGAATGTTTAATTTTTCCATTCTTTTGGCGGATCTCAACAGATTATACGATAACTTATAACCCCCAATCTTTTAAGCAGCGATCTAACGCAATCAGGTGCTCAAACCTCCGGTTAAGATTATTCCGTTTGTGCTGTACAATTAAAATTTAACACGGACTGATATACCTAAAGGCTTATGATTGCGAGTGTTTTCCCATTTCGGACTGTTTTGGTGCAAATTTTAATTATGTTTTTGGCGATCGCGATCGAATCGTGGTTTTTGCAAAAACTACTTAAACTCGGCCCCAAAACCAGCATTGAATATACAGCCATCCTTAATCTATCTTGCACTTGCGTAGGCTGGTTAGTTTTCTTCGGCATTGAAAGCGTTCTTAGCAAAGAATTGCGGGAACAGCTTATCGGTTATATTTTATTAGGACGTGGGGATAATGTTTACGCTCCAATAACTATGATAGCACTCTCAGTATTAGCAGTAACGTTTGTAGCTAAATGGCAGGGATTAGAATTCATAGACAACATGGTTTCCGGCAATAAAAAAGCTGCCAAACCTCAGTTTTTAGGGCCACCAACCCTCACCCGCCGTCCTCCCAAAAAAACTTTTCAAGTAACTACCCAGTTTGGGGGAATTTTAATCGCCCACACTGTTAGCAATCTCGTTATTTTAACCGTGTTGTTTTTGCAAAGCGTCTATTGAAATTTATGATGAAGCAATTTTTTGATGTCACTCAGCAACTCACTAAGCTGACGAACAACATTTGGGAAACCAATAAAAAAATCCAAAAGGCGATGATTCCGCCTAAAGTTGTTCACTGGAAGACTCCTTTACTGCTCAGCATATTTTTAGCTTTGCTGACAGTGGCGGCAGTCACTGACTGGCGGACGAGAACTCTGCTTTTTGATATGAGCTGGTTATTATTTACACTTTCAATGGGTTTGCTGACAAGCCAGCAACCTTTTGTCATTAAAGGAGTAAGTCTGAGTCCGTGGGTGACAAGCATCTTAATTGGCTTGTGGTTACTGATAAGATTGCCGTCGGATAGGAAGGAAATAGCATGGATATCCGGCCCACTTATAGCAGTAGTAGTTCTGGCTACAATAGAGATTTGGAATAGTGAGTCAAAACGGGAAGGTATCAGGTCGTTGGTGCGCCCTCAGTTTTTGATGATTACTCTAGTTCACCTGCTGTTTTCCTGTTGGTTTGCTTTTCACTTTTTAATTCAAGGTTGGATACAACAGTATCCGAGCGTTTTATCTCAGGATTTAAGGCAAAGCGATTATGTGGTGACATTTCAACGACCAACTATTAATCGCTCCCGAGGAGTTGTCATCCTCAATGCAATGGAGGGATACCTGCGAAATGAAGCCCGCACAAAACCGTGGGCGCAAGTAGAGCAAATGTTAATAGATATTGACAACGAGCGATTTTTTCTGCGGAATCAAGCGTTAAAAACAACTGGGGTAGTCGCAGAAGATGCGAGGTGGGATGTTAAAACTTCTATCGTCCAAGGAGAGTCCCGCTATCAGTTAGAGATGCAGGCAACTTGGCTGGGATTGGTTTTTAGACCGGAAATATATTCGTTTACCAAATCTTGCGAGGTGTTCGAGATAGCCAATAGGGCGACTGTAACCTGCGATGCCATCAAACGCTCTCAACCCGGACAGAAAAAAGATGGAACGGCGAGGGACAGTCAAGTTTGATTCTGTCTGTGTTAACTAATTGCGATGGGTATAGCGGGAAAGTGGGAGAGTCTGAAAGTGGGAGAGTCTGATATCATTTCCGGTTACACTCCTTATGATGTTGACTGTTGACAGTCAACTCGAATTTACTATTCCGATGCTAACGGATTTGATATGAGAGTCTGAAATGGAAAAAATCCTCTTTCTTCCTTCTTCCCTCTTCCTTCTTCCCTCTTCCTTACACTAAAGTATGGCGAAAGTTTTCAGCGGGTTAATAACTAGATGAATTTGAGAAGAATCTTGACAGTCGCGACCAATGTATTTTGGGAAGTAATTCGCGATCGCATCCTTTACTTAATTATTATTTTTGCTCTGTTGATGGGCGCCTCGGTCCGGTTGATACCGGAATTGGCGGCGACAACCGAAAAGAAAATTATCTTAGATGTCGGTTTGGCTGCTATGAGCCTCCTCGGTCTAATTGCCACAGTCTTTGTGGCTACCGGACTGGTCAACAAAGAAATAGAAAAGCGCACTGTTTACCTGTTAGTTGCCAAGCCGATAAGTCGGGCTGAGTTAATTGTGGGCAAGCACTTAGGGCTGTCGGCGGTGCTGGCGGTGCTTGTAGTGGCAATGACTGTTATCTATCTGGCTATTCTGAGTTTGAGCCGCATTCCTTTCCCTTTGGAAAGCATTTTAATCGCTTCGCTGTTTATCTGGTTTGAGCTGTGTCTGATGGCTAGTGTCGGGATTTTATTTGGGGTTTTTAGCAGTTCGTTGCTGGCAACTTTACTGACATTTGGCGTTTATTTAATGGGACATTCGACGCGGGATTTAGTGGCTTTGGGCAAGTTAGCTAAAAATCCTGGCCTTGAACAATTGATGATGGGACTTTATCTGGTTTTGCCGGATTTAGCCAGATTCAATTTGAGAAACGATGCTGTTTACGGACAAGTTCCTTACTTGGCAGGTTTGATTACAGATGCTGGCTACGGTTTGCTGTATGTGGTGCTCCTGCTGTCAATTGCGATCGCCATATTTTCCCGCCGGGAATTTTAAAGCGCGCATTCCGCACCTTTAGGGTAATGGTTTGTAGTGAAGACTAAAATCCTCACTACAAACCATTTTATTATCGACTTAGAGCGCTAAGATATAGAGAAGGTTATCGATCGCCAATTTCGACTAAAACTCAAACTTTTATTGGTAAAATGAGGTGACTTATGACTACTATAATTCACAAACCGATATCCCCGCTCAAGATTACTTGGCCACTGCTACCCGATGATTTCATCCTACCAGACGACCCTATAGACGATATAGACCATCCCTTGCTAGCTAACGGTTTGCGCCAGTCTGTAGTGGATTCCCCGGAACTAATGCAAGACGCACTAATAGTTTCTAATTTTGCTTTGTGTGCTGCTGTGGACGATCGCACTATTTGCAAAGCCCCAGACTGGATGTACGTGCAGCCGGTTCAAAAGAGGCCTCACAACTATCCCCGCCGCAGTTACACGCCTCATACCGAAGGAACAGTCCCTTTTGTAGTGATGGAATTTCTATCAGCTACTTATGGCGACGAATACTCTCTCGAACACACAGAAGAAATTGGCAAGTGTTTTTTTCCGAACAAGTAATCAAAGTTCCTCGCTATGTCATTTTTCGACCGCATACAGGCAGAATAAAAGTTTATGCGCTTGAATCAGAGCGTTATGACAATCAAAATCCTGATGAAAATCGACGTTATTTAATACCTGGATTAAATCTATTTTTGGGAGTGTGGCAGGGAACTCGCGAAGGTAGAACAGGATATTGACTGCGCTGGTGGACGGAGGGCGGAGAACTGCTTTTGTGGCCGGAAGAAAGGGCAGAAAATGAACGCCAGCGAGCCGATCGCCAACAGCAAGACAAAGAGTTAGCCGAAACGCTGCTGGAACAGGAAAGACAGCGAAATCCAGAACTTTGGGCTCGATTGGCAGCCCTCGGTCTCGATCCCGAATAGCATTACAAGTCTGAGGGAAGTCGGAAGAATGAACAGGTTTGATGGAAGAAGAGAACCCGATCGAAATATGCTTTCTTCATCCTTCTTTCTTGAGTTTACTGTCTTACTTATATGTTGGTAAAACAAGGTAAAATTATGTTAATAGAAAAACTCGAAGAATTAAAAAATATTTTCGCACAAATGGAACGGGCTTTGATTGCCTACTCCGGCGGAATTGACAGCACTTTGGTAGCCAAAATCGCTTTTGACGTGTTGGGCGATCGCGCTTTGGCAGTGACGGCTGTTTCCCCGTCTTTACTGCCAGAAGACTTAGAAGATGCGCGCATTCAAGCAGCAGAAATTGGCATTGCCCACCAGGAAGTACAAACTCAGGAAATGGCCAACCCAAATTATACTTCTAACCCAGTTAACCGCTGCTATTTCTGCAAAAGCGAACTGCATGATACTTTGAAACCTCTAGCACTAGCAAAGGGTTATCCTTATGTGGTTGATGGGGTTAATGGTGACGATTTAAAGGATTACCGTCCCGGAATTCAGGCTGCGAAGGAACGCGGTGCGCGATCGCCTTTAGCAGAAGTAGGCATGAGTAAATTGGAAGTGCGGCAGTTGGCCAAAGAATTGGGTTTGCCTTGGTGGGACAAACCGGCTCAACCTTGTTTGAGTTCGCGCTTTCCTTACGGCGAAGAAATCACCGTTAGAAAGTTGCAAAGAGTGGGGCGCGCCGAACGGTATTTGCGCCAGTTGGGACTGAAAAATTTGCGAGTGCGATCGGACGGAGATACGGCCCGCATTGAGTTACCAGCAGAGGAGATTAAGCAGTTTGTGTTAAATGCAGATTTGCCTGCATTAGTCGCGGTGTTTCAAGAGTTTGGTTTTGTTTACGCGACTTTGGATTTGGAGGGGTTTCGCAGTGGCAAATTAAATCAGGTTTTGCAGCCGCAATTGTTGCAGGCAAAAGGTTGATTAATTTTCCCGAATACAAAAAATTTCTCATGATTGATGTAGTTTGGGAAATGGACAAAGGGGAACCATGGCAATCCAACCTTTATAGTGGCGTTGCTGAATCAGGGTATGAAAAAAATAACTTTAAAATCCCAAAGCTTTGTGGATACTGGTTTCTATGACAGCCATATTTAGCGTTTCATACCGTAAATCAACAACGCCGCGAATTTCTTGATAGTACAATCCCCCGAATTTATCCGTGGGATCAATCCAAAATCTAAAATCTAAAATCTAAAATCGAATGACTCTATGCAGCGGTTTCAACCGCCGAGTCATAAAGAGGGTGGCTAATTTTCAACGCCCGAGTCTGATCAAGGAGTAGTTGGCTGAATTTGCTGTGGCTGCATTTGCTGCTGCTGATTTTGGAGCTGAAGTTGCTGCTGCTGGATCTCGAGTTGCCGATTCTCAAGATCTATTTGCCGCTGTCTGTCTTCGAGTTGCAAGCGTCTGTCTTCAAGTTGCAGCAATCTGTCTTCAGCTTGCCGCTGTCTTTCTTCACGTTGTAGCTCTCTTTCTAGCAGTCTGTCTTCACGTTGCTCTTGTCTGTCTTGACGTTGTTCGCGAATCTGTCTGAGCTGATTTCGCCGCTCAAAATCGCCTCCCAAAAATAAGTTTTGAAAAGCGTTGATAGTTGCTTGAAACCCAGTAAAAACGCCGCTAACAGCGCTGATCCCATTTGCAACTCCTGTTATTGGCTGCAAAAAACTGTTGATATTGTCTCCTACCCTAGCATAGCCCGATCGCGCTACCAGAATCACATCGTCGTTGCGGAGAGTGGGGTTATTATTAGGATTCAACCCTTGAGCAAAATCTACCTCGATCGTGCGGCGAGAAACAGTACCGTTGGGGTTCAATCGCAATAGTTCTACCTTGTCTTTTTTAGCCCGCAATTGATTGAAACTGCCTGCCGTCAGCAAAGCTTGGTGCAGGGATGTACTAGGTCGCACCTGCAAAGCCCCAGGCCTAATTACTTCTCCTACAATATTGATGCTAATCGCGTTCGGAGAAAAACTGCTATTTGCGACTTGAGAAACTTCCGCTAAGTCTACAGTAGCTGCTGTCGGGATAATTACGCTATCTCCTTCTTGCAGCAAAATATCTTGAGTTGCGTCGCCTTTTTGCAGCAAATCCCACAGATTTACCATGATAGTTTGTTCATTGCCACCTCTGACTCGGCGGCGGATTTGCACGCGGCGAATGTCAGCTTCTGTAGTGATACCACCAGCAATTTTCAATGCTCTAGTTATTGTTGGTAAGCCTACAACTGCTCCTTGCTGTTGGTCGATAGATACAAAACTCAACTCTGTTTGTTGGTTGCTCGATCGCACATCCGAAGCAAATACAGTATAAGGCCCCGGCCGGTTTACTTCCCCGACAATTACCACACCAATTGGTTTAGTAATATCAGCGGAAAAATTAGCACTGGCTCTTTGGCGAACTTCTTGAGTATTCAGAGCCCTTGCTGTCGGTACAAAAATTGTATCTCCATCTCGAATCGTGACATCTTGACGCAAATTTCCCGTGTCTAAAAAATCCTGCAAATCAACATTAGTAACTTGCTCCGGCCCACCTCTGTTGGAACGACGAATTTGGACATTTCGCATATCTCCTGCTGATGTCACCCCTTGTGCAAGTTGCAGCATTTCCATCAAAGTCGGGAATTTTACTCCTCCTCCTTCTCTAGTGGGATTAATCTTGTATGAACCCGGGCGAGTAACTTCACCCGCAAGACCTATATTTAGGGGGCGAGCGACGATCACAGTCACGGTAACAACGGGAACATTGATGAAGGGTTCGTATCGCTGGGTAATCACATTAGCGGCTTGTTGCAGGGTCAACCCTTGAATTGAGACGCTGCGAATAATTGGCAAATTGAGCGTCCCATCAACTAACACTTGATATTCTCTGCTGAATTCAGGGACGCCGAAGATATCTAAAGCAATGCGATCGCCCGGGCCTAAAGTATAAGCTGCTTCTGGTGTCAGCGAACCAGAATTGCCGATCGGCGGCAAACTCGAACCCGGAGGTGGCGGCAGTACTCTCGGTTGGCTTGGGTTCCTAGCGGGCGCAGGATTTCTGACGGCAGGTAACTGAGCTCTACTGGGCAGCGAACTCAATAGCACCAGGAGTGCTGACAAACTCAGACTTGTAGCGGTTTGAATGGTATGTTTCATCTTTCTTCCCTGGTTGCAGCCTGCCAATGAACAAGAGCAATTTAGCTAGTGGATTTTAGTTTATTTTCCCTGCTGTCCAGTGTAGCCTCGCTGTGCTGCAAAATCCACAGGTGCAAGCATAAAAATTGTACGATCGTACTTAACTATTTTGTCCCTTTTTTGTAAAGAAAGTGTAAAGCCCGCCAACTGTTGTCAGGATTAGGATCTCGTTTGAGCAAAATTTTTCATACATAACTCGCGATACAAATCAACCCGCCACAGAAAGGAGATAGGAAAAAACCACCCTGCTTTGAGGTAAAATGTTCAATAATTCTCTCTGCAGGACAAAGACAAGTGTCACTAAAATTGGATAAGGTGATTCCCTGGGGACGGTGCTTGGATGAATACATAGGAATGTTTAGCTTAACATCAAGTGACATCAAGCTAGCAATTCTTGATTGTGCCGGCGGTCCGGCAAGTTTCAATGCCGAAATGACTCGCCAAGGTAAAAAAGTAATTTCTTGCGATCCAGTTTATCAGTTTACTGCGGTAGAAATTGGCGATCGCATCCAAGAAACATATCAAACTGTGATTGACGGTGTTAAAGCCAATTTAGACGGCTACCTGTGGAACAATTTTGAATCGCCCTACCAGCTAGGCGAAGTGCGAATGAAAGCGATGGAGGAATTTTTAGAAGATTTTCCCTCTGGCTTAGAGCAAGGCCGATACATTAATGCTGAGCTGCCAGTTTTGCCTTTCGAGAACGGTAAATTCGATTTAGCTTTGTGCAGCCATTTCTTATTTGCTTATTCTCACCTGCTTTCCGAAGAATTTCATCTAGAAGCAATTACAGAAATGTGTCGGGTTGCAAAGGAAGTCCGGGTATTCCCTCTATTGCAGAGTTTTAGCGGAGAGGAATCCGATCACTTAAACCCGATCGTCGCCGAATTGAAAAAGAGAAATTTTAGTGTAGAAATTCAAGAGGCTCCTTATGAGTTTCAAAAAGGTGGGAATAAGATGCTGCGAATTAGCAAAAAAAGCTCCGCAGAAAAATAAGTATAACTTATTCTTCTGGTAGGGAAACCAAATAACAGCCATTAATTCGCCAACTATTATCAAACTGTTTTTCCATGAGATAAATGGCTCTGATTGGGATGCCTTCCGAGTCCAGCAACAGCACCGGCTGAGCGAGAATTTCTTCTACAGTGGTGAGGTTTTCAAATAATACCGATCGCGGACGGTAGACAGCTTCATAGGCAATTTTTACCATGTGCATAAAGTTTTCGGCGGTGCGAAACTGCTGCTGAATTCCGGGACTGGCGAAGGAAAAAGCCCCAGCAGCATCGTCTTTTTGAAATGCTTGCAGTTGCTGTTCTACGACTGAGCGAATGGTAGTGCGATCGCTATCAGTAATTTGCATAATTTTGATAATAAAGTGCTGCTATATCTGCGTCCAAATTACTGAGGGCATGGGAATTCGCGATCGCTCCCTAGACTATCTGCCCATTGCTTAACCCGATCGTGTCCAATGCCCGTCTTGTTTGTCTGGTAATCTTGCAAGGCTGCCAGACTATTGGCGATCATTTCTTCTTCGCTGAGGGGTTGAAACTCGTTTGCTGTGTCAATTTATCCCCACTGATATCCCTCCGTTTACTCGGCAATTTCTGCGATTAGGCGTTCAAAGTCGCTGAGATTCCTGTTGGACTGATTCAGCCATGAAAGCACGAGCGCGTGAACCGAATCGCTGGGCATGGCTTGAATTTGGGGGTTGGGGGTGGAGTTGCTTTATAGATTGAGCCATTGGACAATACAGAGTGACTGATGTACTTTTAGCGCAGTGTCAAATAATTGCGTACAATATAACGCACAGTTGCGGTAAAATTAATTAAAGACTTTTGTATTTTACTAACGGTCGGAAAATTAGTTAATACTTAAAATAATGACTTGTGACTAATGACTAATATTTGATATAATATCAGACCCATAATCCAAACTCAAACCAACTCATGCCACAAACAGTCTGGATCGCACGACACGGAAACCGCATCGACTTCGTTAACCCCGACTGGTTTATCACCGCAGAACACCGCTACGATCCCCACCTTTCCGAAGACGGTCACGTTCAAGCCCAACAACTCGCCAATCGCCTCAAAGGTGAAGGAATTTCTCATATTTTTGCTTCCCCTTTTTTGCGAACTGTCCAAACAGCAAATCATGCGGCCGAAGCTCTTGATTTGTCGATAAAATTAGAGTGGGGACTTTGCGAATGGCTGAATCCTGAATGGATGACAGAAATGCCGGAAACAGAGTCAGTCGAAGCTTTGTGCAGGCGTTTTCCCAGGATTGATGCTTCCTACAAAGGCGGTATTGCTAATTATCCCGAAACTGGGGAAGCTTGTCTCAAAAGGGCGGGGGAAACTGCTAAACGCCTCGCGGCTGAGTTTCCAGAAGATATGCTATTGGTAGGTCACGGTGCGTCGGTTTTAGGAACTGCGATCGGGCTGGCGGGCTGTGCAGAAACGGAAATTAACGCTTCTTTGTGCTGTTTAGTGAAAGTGGTGCGGGGTGAGGGAGAATGGTCGATCGCACTTAATGGCGATACTTCTCACCTGACTGATTCTGAAACCGTGATCCGGTTTAATTAAAGTTGAGATTCGTGCGAAAAATCGCATTTTATGCTATGTGTGTAAGGTGCGCCGAGGTGCACCCTACGTTAATCTGATTAGTCCGAATCTGGGTGTTATTGTTTAATCTCGATCGCACATTTTAAATCGAAAAGCTTAAATAGGTATGGCAGGACACAGTAAGTGGGCGAATATTAAACGCCAAAAAGCTAGAGTTGATGCCGTTAAAGGCAAGGTTTTTGCTAGAATATCTCGCGAAATTATTGTCGCGGCCCGCAGCGGAGTTCCCGATCCCGCTGGCAACTTTCAACTGCGGACGGCTATTGAAAAAGCCAAGGCGGCGGATATTCCTAATGAAAACATAGAAAGGGCGATCGCCAAAGGTGCGGGCTTGGCGGGGGGAAGTTCGGAATTAGAAGCTATTCGCTACGAAGGTTACGGCGTTGGCGGGGTTGCTATTCTGATTGAAGCGCTGACAGACAACCGCAACCGCACAGCGGCTGACTTGCGAGAAGCTTTTACTAAAAATGGCGGAAACTTGGGCGAAACAGGTTGTGTGGGCTGGATGTTTGACAACAAAGGAGTTTGTACGGTACGCGGCCCGATTGATGAGGAACAATTGTTTGAAGCGTCGCTAGAGGCGGCTGCGGAATCTTATGATTTGATATTAATTGATGAGGATACTGAAGGTGCAGAGGTATTTACAAGCGTGGCTAATTTGGAACAGTTGGCTGATGTTTTGAAACAAAAAAATTTTGCAGTTTTGCAGTCGGAAACTCGCTGGATTCCGAGCAATACAGTGGAAATAGACACTCCTGAAAAAGCTCGATCGCTCCTTAAGTTAATGGATGCACTGGAAGATTTGGACGACGTGCAAAGTGTGACGGCGAATTTTGAAATGAGCGATGAATTGATGTCTTCGGTCATGGTTTAATGCTTTAAAGATGAGGGATCGGGAGCGTCCTACTGGCACTGCAAAAGACGAAAAATCGCCAGCGGGACGATCGCGCTACACTATTACCAGGAAACGAATCCCCATCTGTACGCGAGGGGGGAGTGTCAATCCAACGCATTGCTGAAAAAGCTGCATTGAAAATCTCAACCCACAGTAAAGCCATGCTAGATAACAACGAAAGCAAAAAAGACAGCACCCACTCAGAAGAAGTTCTGTCAGCAACAGAAGTATCAGAAACCAAGGATCGATCCGAATCGGAGGTGCAGGCTAAACCAGGGGATAAATCTAATTGGTTCGGTTCCGTTTTCGGAGCCGTCTCTGCAACGGCGAGTGCGGTAGGGAGTGCGGTAGGGAATGCCGGAAGTGCGATTGTTAATACCGCCAGTGCGGTAGGGAATGCAGCAGGCAGTGCTGGAGATGCGATTGTTGTTAATACCGCCAGTGCGGTAGGGAATGCCGGAAGTGCGATCGTGAATACTGCGAGTGCGGTAGGGAATGCGGTAGGGAATGCCGGAAGTGCGATTGTTAATACCGCGAGTGCGGTGGGGAATGCAGCAAGCAGTGCTGGAGGTGAGATTGTTGTTAATACCGCGAGTGCGGTAGGCAATGCGGTAGGGAATGCCGGAAGTGCAGCACTCCAATTTCCCAATTTTTGGGATTCAGCCCTCGGTTCGATTTCCCAGAGTCCTATCTTGAAAAAACTGACTGAAAATTTCAAAATCGACTGGTTAGTTAATGCGATCAATAAAGTTGATGTCGTGACTGCCGAGGCGCAAGTTCGAGAGTTGCAGCGCCAATATCCTCACGAGAAACCTCAAGAAATCGCACATCGCTTAATGGTGGAAAAAGCCTTGCTAGCGGCAGGAAGTGGCTTGGTTAGCAGTTTAGTTCCGGGCGCAGCTTTGGCGTTGGCTGGCATGGATTTAGCGGCAATGACGGCGTTATCCGCCGAGTTGGTTTATCAAATAGCTGCCGCCTATGGAAAGGATTTGCAATCGAGCGATCGCCAAAAAGAAGTTGTCGCTATTTTCGGTTTATCCTTGGGTAGCAATTTAGCGATCGAAGCTGGAGTTACGCTTGTCAGCAATATTCCCTTGGCGGGTGCGGTGATTAATGCTAGCGCCAGTGCGGCAATGATTTACGCGCTGGGATACGGTGCTTGTCGGTTTTATGAAGCCGATCTCGATTCCTCGAAAATCGAAACCAAGCTCGAAGATTTACGAGAGGTATTGCAAGCGGAAAGTGAGCAATATTTAGAGAAAGCGATCGCACAAGAAACGGTGATGGATTGGATTTTGGTGTATGTCGTCTATACCAGCCAAAAATTTACCCGATGGGATGAGTTATTACCCCAACTACAACTGGCGAATTTAAATCCCAAGTCTTTAGCTGAGATTGAAGCTGTGAAAAATAAGTCTAAATTGCCTCCCAAGTTGGATATTTTACTCGAACAACTCGAACTCGATTTTGCCGAACCACTTTTAAAGCGATGCACTGAGATCATCGAGGCTGACGGTGAAATTAATGAACAAGAGGGGAAAATTTTGCTGACAATTCAACGGGCTGTTTTGAGCAAAAGAAAGCAAGCTCAAAAGCAAGCCTAGCCAACTTTGATCGAGGATGGGGTATCGGAAGCCACTGAAGCACAAACTGAAGTCTAAGCTAGATCACAAACTCCTCCGTGCGTTCACGCCAGGAAATGTCAAATCCAATGCTCATAAACTGGCTCAAGCGAATGGGGTAAAACTCTGGGACGATAACAGTTAATTGGTTTAGTGATTCGAGCTAAAAAATAAGGGATCTATGAACCAAGAATCCCAGTCTATAAAAGAGCGGGGAGTATCATTTGAAAAAAAATTTGCAGTTTTGCAGTCGGAAACTCGCTGGATTCCCAGCAATACAGTGGAAATAGACACTCCTGAAAAAGCTCGATCGCTCCTGAAGTTAATGGATGCACTGGAAGATTTGGACGATGTGCAAAGCGTGACGGCGAATTTTGAAATGACTGATGAATTGATGTCTTTGAGTATGGTTTAACAATCTAAATCACCAGATTTTTGCCATCCGCAAGACAAATCCCGGTAACTCTGGATCAGCGCTGACTGTTTCAGGATTATCCAAGATTTCAGGTTCGCAATCGGGACGGTAGATGTAGACTTTTCTGTTTTTGCGATCGAGCAAAAAGCCGAGCGATATACCGTTCTCAATATATTCTTGCATCTTGTTTTGCAATCCCTTGAGAGTGTCACTAGCAGACCGCAATTCAATCACAAAGTCTGGACAAATCGGTGCGAATGAGGCTTTTTGTTCTTCAGTTAAGGCATTCCAGCGCTCTAGTTTAATCCATGAGGCATCGGGAGATCGGGTTGCTCCATTTGGCAAGGTAAAGCCGGCACTGGAGTCAAACGCTTCACCTGTGCCATCTTCTTCTGCCCAGTTCCCCAATTGTAGGGCAATCTTACCGTTTCGATTCCCTGTATCTGAAAAGGCGGGTGACATAATGATAACTTCCCCACTGGCAGTACGCTCAATTCTCAAATCGCGATTAACCAGACAGAATTCATAGAACTGTTCAACAGTCATCGATTGGATCGCAGGGAAATTGACTGTCATTGGGACGCTTTGGGTTTGAATTAGCAGCGTCGTCATGGTTTTTCCTCAGTTAGTGTAGGGGTGATAGAATACCTTGAGCTTAGACTATTTTAGCTTTGCGATCGAAAGTCTGAGTCGATCGGGGAATCGGAGGCTTGTATCCGTTTTTGGGCTGGATTAATAATCTTTTTTCCCAGTAAGCAAATAAGTAACCATGTATCCCTTGCCCTTAACTTGAATAGCGCCGCGCTTCTGAAAAGTATATTTATCTTTTAATATCTCGTAGGTTTCGGCGGTGACTTGAATGCAGCCGGTAATCCCGTGGGATTCCATGCGCGAAGCAATATTTACTGTGTCGCCCCAGAGGTCGTAAATAAACTTTTTTAAGCCGATAACGCCGGCAACGACAGGGCCACTGCTAATCCCGATCCGAATGCTGAAAGGTTCCGAATGTTCTAAACTGAGGAGCCGAATTTCGTGCAACATATCGATCGCCATGTTCGCAACCGCCTCGGCGTGATCCTCTCTGGCCGTAGGCAAACCGCCGACAACCATGTAAGCGTCACCAATAGTCTTAATTTTCTCTAAACCGTGGCGATCGGCCAAGTGGTCAAAAGCCGAAAAAATATCGTTGAGCACTTCCACCACCGCCGTCGCTGAAATTCTCGACGAAAGCTCTGTAAACCCCACAATGTCGGCAAACATCACAGTTACTTCCGCAAAACTTTCGGCGATATTGTGTTCATTGTCCTTCAAACGCAGGGCGATCGCTGCGGGCAAAACGTTCAGCAGCAGTTGCTCGGATTTAGCTTGTTCGAGTTCCAATTGTAGGTAAGCAGCCTGCAACTGTTCGGCTTGGCGAATTCTTTCTCGGGCTAGCTTTTCGATTTGGGCGGTGCGGCTCAAAGATGTCAGCATATATGTCACCGGAATCAGAGTCCACAGCATCCCCATCGTCAGAGTTCCCCAAGAGCGCCAGTGCTTGCGAAGCCTGCGAATTTCCGGTGTTGCTGACACGTACATAGACCACTGGCGGCCGCTAATTTTCAGCCGCCTTCTGCAAGCTGTATAGTTCGGGCCTGGATTGTCAAGAATCGGGCAGTTTTGCATCAGGGATCGGTCAGCAGCGGCTGATGCTGGAAGCACTTGTTGGCTCGCCGATTGGAACTGCACCGCAAATTGCTGAATTTGCCTCTCAGCAGGGAGATTTTTGAGAACCTGGTTGGCCCTTTGCGGTAACAGTGGCGCTGCTTGTGGCTTGTCTGGAGCCTCGCTAACGAGATAAATATTGAGGTAGTCGGTATTGCGTCCTTTTAAAGAGGTTTGGAAAATATCTTTGCCTCGAAATACGCCCAGAACAAATCCTTGTAGCAATTGGCGACGGGATTCCAGGGTAGTCGGGTTACTGCTGTTTTCGTAAATCGGAACTATTGCCAAAAGACCCTGTTCCGGGGAAGTGCCCTGAGTTAAGCCGATGTAGTTGGTGACAATCATTTCTCCTGTATCGCGCCCTCGATCGAGCGCGGCGCGGATTTCTGGGTGGGAGGCGAGGTCAAAGCCTAATACTGTCTCGTTTCCGGCTGGTGGTTCGACGTAGAAAGCCGGGAAGTATTCGGAACGCTGGAGGGCCTTGCGGAGTTCTCCTCGCGGGCCGCGTTCTGTAATCTCGAAGCTGGGTTCTGTTTCGGTTCTAGCTTTGGTTTCGTAGTTGCGCCGCTGCGAATTGGGGACGCGGGGGGCCCAAGCCAGGAGTTGCAGGCTGGGGTGGACGGATAGGGGACGGGTGACAAACCGAGCAAAAGAGGAACGCTCGACGGCGCTGAAGGCTTTCATGTAGTCGCTGAGGGCGAGAACAGTATCTAAGTCGGAGTTGAGCTGGCGTTCGATGCCGATCGAAATATCGTCAATGCGGCGGTGCATTTCGTAGTCGCGGCGCTTGTCTTCCCAGTCCCAAACCAAGGCGAATGCCAGGGCCGACAGCCCGACACCCAAAGCCAGCGTCAACCCGGCTGGAATGTAGCGA
This sequence comes from Microcoleus sp. Pol12B5, assembly GCF_036701335.1. NCBI lineage: Bacteria > Bacillati > Cyanobacteriota > Cyanophyceae > Oscillatoriales > Microcoleaceae > Microcoleus > Microcoleus sp. Pol12B5. The sequence goes on from NZ_JAUBQQ010000004.1 coordinate 97,220, forward strand.
GACCAGGATAAAGGTAGTTTTTTCAGCATAATTGCCTAGCGAATAAGGGCAGCAGATTAGCACACCGCTGAGTGCGATTTTTTCCGGCCTCTGAGTGCGGTTAATTCAAAACCCTGATAACTCAAGCACCGACGGCAATTGGGAATTAAAAGTTAGATATTTAAACTTTTAGATTAATGGACGATCGCTCAGCAGGGGATTTCAATCCAAAATTCCGCTCCCTGTCCGGGCGCTGAGATGCACCGCAGGCTTCCCTTATGTTTTTCTACCACAATTTGATGGCTGATGGATAATCCTAAACCAGTTCCAGAGCCTACGGGCTTGGTGGTGAAGAACGGGTCAAATAGCCGCTTGCGAACCTCTTCGCTCATTCCCGGGCCACTGTCGGCGATGCAAATTACCATGCGATCGCAATCACTGAGCTGGGTTTTACTGTGGCTTTTCAACCCAGCTTTTTTCATGAGGGTGCGAATCACGATCGTCCGAGGTTCCGGTTGGTTTTCTAGAGCATCGATCGCATTGCTGATAATATTTAGAAATACCTGGTTCAACTGACCCGCACAACAGTAAATTTTGGATGTTTTTCCGTATTCTTTAATAATTTCAATCCCACTTTTTATACTTGCCTGATGCAATCTGTGCTGCAAAATTAATAGTGTACTGTCAATCCCTTCATGAACGTCTACCAACTTCATTTCTGATTCATCCAGTCGCGAAAAGTTCCGCAGCGACAACACAATATTACTGATTCTTTCTACTCCTACTCTCATGGAATTAAGCATTTTTGGCAAGTCTTCCTTGAGAAAGTCTAACTCTAAGTCCTTAACTTTTTCAGAAATCTGAGGTACTGGGGACGGATAGCATTCCTGGTAGAGACTTAACAGTTCAATTAAATCGTGAAAATAGTTGTAGGTATGAGAAATATTGCCGTTAATAAAAGTTGCCGGATTGTTGATTTCGTGGGCAATCCCAGCCACCATCTGACCGAGACTCGACATTTTTTCGGATTGAACTAATTGGATTTGAGCGTTTTGTAGTTGTTCGTAAGCTTCTTGCAATTGGGCGGCTTGTTTTCTTAATTGAGATTCAGAAGCTTGGAGTGCGGCGGCGGAAATTTTGCGATTGGTTATATTTTCAATCATCCCTAAGTTGTAAATAGGTTGTCCTTCACCGTCTCGAATCAAAGTAGCTGTCACGTTTACCCAAACAATTTTACCTGTAGCGGTAATCTGGCGGAGTTCAATTTGATAGTGAGTAATTTCTCCCCGCTTAAGAGAATCAGCAACTTGGAGATTTTTGGGTGAATCTTCGGGATGCCCAAGTTCAATAGATGTTTGGGCGAGCAATTCTGCTGCAGTATATCCCAGCATTTCGCAGTAAGTTTTATTGACTCGCACTAACTTGTTATCGTCTAAATTAGCTAAGTAGATAGCGATGGGTGCATCTTCAAAAATTGTGCGAAATAGTTCCTCGCTGGCCCGGACTTTAGCTGTTAGGAAAAGCCTATCTGTGATGTCTTCAAACGTAGACAAAATGCCTACAACATTGCCTGAATTGTCGTGTAAAGGTATTTTATTTGTATCCAGATAGCGCTGGGTGCCATCGGCTTGCATTTTGAATTCTATGATGTGATATTCAGGGGTGTTGGTTGTCATGATGCGGCGGTCGCAGGATCGAAAAAATTCTGTTTCTTCCGGCTTCCAGGGCATATCGAAGTCGGTGAGACCAGCGATGTCACTGGGGTGATTGAAACCTGCGACTTTGGCAAAGTTTTTGTTGCCTCCCAAGTAAACTAAATCTCGATCTTTCCAGGCAATTAACTGAGGAATGTTATTGATTACTAACCACAGCATTTTTTGGGATGTTTCCAAGGCTTCCGTGCGTTCTAGGACGCGCTTTTCTAGTTCTTGATTGGCTTGTTGCAGGGCGATTTTTGACTCGCTGAGGGCGATTTCTGCTAGCTTGCGATCGCTGATGTCGATTGTCACCCCTTCCCACAGTATATCGCCCCCAGGCTGCGCTTCGGGGCGGGCGATGCCGCGAATCCATTTCAGTTTTCCCGATCCGGTTACGATCCGCCCTTCATATATCCAAGGTTTTAAAGTTTTCCCGGAAATTGTGATTGATTCTAACATGGGTTTTAGGTCTTCTGGATGCACCATTGACCACATTAAACCGGAGTTTTCTTGAATTTTTTCTGGCTCTAATTCGTAGAGTTCCCAACAGCCGGAACTTACATAAATGAATTCATCGGAACCGTCGGGATGCAGCAAGTATTGATAAATCATTCCCGGCACGTTGGCGGCCATTTTTTGGAATCTGGCTTCGCTTTGGATCAGTGCTGATTCTGCAAGTTTGCGATCGCTAATGTCAATCAACACGCCGTCCCAAATAATGTCACCTTTTTCGCCCTGTTCTGGCCGGGAAGCTCCGCTAATCCACTTAATCCGATCGCCCGGAAAAACAAATCTGCCTTCCCACCGCCAAGGCTCTAAAGTTTTAGCTGAGATACCAACAGATTCCTGGAAGCTTGGCGCATCGTCTGGATGAATCATTTCGATCGCGGGAATAGCTGAATTTTGGAGTACATCTGGCTCTAATTCCCAGAGTTCCCGGCAGCCGGAACTGACGTAGGGGAATGACATAGTGCCGTCTGCTGCTAACTGAAATTGATAAATCATCCCAGGAACGTTGGCGGCTAGTTTTTGAAACCTAGCTTCGCTTTGCCGTAGTGCGGTTTCTACTTCTACGCGATCGGTAATATCGTGAAATGCCGATAAAATTGCGGCTTCGCCATTAAAATTAATCGCTCGCATCGACATTTTTACCCAAAAAAAACTGCCATTTCCTTTCTTGAGGCAGATTTCTTCGCTGTCGCTAAAGCCGTTTTGTTTGACTAATCCTATCAATTGACGGCGGTCATTGATATTGGCATAAAGTGCAATTTTTTTGCGCCCGATAAGTTGTTCATGACTCAAACCTAAACTTGCTCCGAGGGCAGGATTTGCATACAAAATAACGCTATCTTCTATGCGCGTAATTGACATAGGAATGGGAGTCACAGTGGCGATCGCCCGCAATCTTTCTTCGCTTTCTTCCCTCGCTGTTTCGGCGGCTACTCTTTTGCTAATATCGTTCTGAACTCCGATAAAATGAGTTAATTTTCCCTCATTGTCTAAGATGGGGGAAACCATTAATTCATTCCAAAAAGGAGTTTTATCCTTGCGGTAATTTTTGAGAACTACCTGAATTTCCGTTCCCGATCGTAAACTGCTGCGAAGTTTGTCTAATTCGGCCTGATCGGTATCGGGACCCTGCAAAAACCGGCAGTTGCGTCCAATAACTTCTTGGGCACTGTAACCGGTCAGTTTCTCAAAAGCAGGATTGCAGTAGATAATAGGTATGTCAGGCCTGCGAGCATCGGCGATGAGGATGCTGTTGCTCGACGCTGCGATCGCCCGCTCTAGGAGAGACAGGTTGAAAGAGTCTGTTGTCATCTGTAGCAATATTCACGCTCCTGCGGAGCGGACAGAAGAATAAAAAATTCTACACACCTTAAGCTATTCTTATTCTATAATCTTATTTTTAATTTAGCTTTGTTAACAAAGTCAGCAGCCCAAAAAAGTCGGCGAGGGAGACGACTAATACCATTTTAGATGTTAGATTTTGGATTGGCAATGACTGATTCCATCATGGTTTGGATGATGGGTGTACAGTTGCTTCTTTTGGGAAATTAGTATCACCGAAGGCATTAGGCACTTATCCAGAAAACAGAAGGTAAAAATACCGAATGCCCACAGAAAATAGAAGGTGAAAATACTGATATGTTGAACTTTTTTTCTTTTCCTCCTTCCATCCGGCTCGCCAACCCTTTTAAATGGACAAGTTGATGCAAGAACCCTGAGCAGTTTTGCTTACTTCAATCCTGGCTTGAAAAGCTTCTTTCAGGTGGGGCATATGGGTAACGGTGAGGATGCAGGCGAAGTCGGAGGCGATCGCATTAATTGCAGCAATCAGCCGATCGCAACCTTCAGCATCCTGAGTCCCGAACCCCTCATCAATAATCAACATTTGTAAAGCCGTGCCCGCCCGCTGAGACAGCAGTCTCGCCAGCGCCAGCCGAATCGCAAAATTAATCCGAAAAGCTTCACCGCCCGAGTAAGTTTCGTAGGCGCGAGTACCGCGAGCATCAGCGATTAAAATGTCTAAAGTGTCAATCAACTTAGTTGCTTTTTTAGAAGCAGCAGCCCGCTGAGTAATAAATTGAACGTGCAATTGATTCGCGCTCAATCTCGACAATATCTGATTGGTTTCAGCTTCGAGTTGAGGCAAAACATTTTCAATCATTAAAGCTTGAATGCCATTTTTACCAAATGCTTGACCCAACTCTTGATAAACTCGCTGCTGGCGTTTGGCAACTTGCATTTGCTCTTTTTGAGCTACTAGCTGAACTTGCAGAGTTTCTAGATTTTGCTGCTGCTGCTGGAGGCGTCCGAGACTTCCCAAATGTTGGTCTAGCTGCTGGCGGCGGCGACTGATTTGCTGTTCGATCGCACTTATGCGGGCTGTGGGATCGGGATGTTCTTGCAATTGCTGGTTCATCGCGGAAGTTTGAGCGCTGACAGCTTGCAAATCTCGATCCCGCACTGCGATGGAATTTGCTATTTCATTAACCCGCTGCTGCACTTGCGGGTACTGCACAGTTGCCGATCGCAATTTTTCGGCGCGCGCAATCCAAAACTGCGATCGGCGCATTTCGCTGCGGACGTGTTCGTGCTGCTCCAAATTATAGCCAACTTCCGCAATGTATCTATCTAAAGACAGAATTTGCTGCTGTATTTCCGAGCTGTTTTTTTGCTGTTCTAACTGTTGCTGTACAGTGGCTAATTGAGTTTGCAAATCCGGGCGACGGGCATTAATTTTATTCAGTTTCTGCTGAGCGTCTTTGATTTGAGCTTGCTTAATTTCCGCCCACCGCAAGCGCTTTTCATCGCTGCGGGCGAGGGAGTGGCTGCGATCGCTATAATTGAGCTGTTGCAGTTGCTGTTCGATTTGCTGGAGTTCGCCCAAATCCTCGGCTGCATACTCGCCGGTGCGTAACAACCGCTCGATTTCTGCCGCGTCTTGACGCATACTTTGCAGTCGGTTTTCGTCTTGGCCCAGGCTATCTAATTGTGCTTGTAAATGACTGCGGCGTTCCCGCAATTCTTGGTAGGGCGCTAATTCCTCTTCTAGTTCGCGGTATTCATGTCTGAGAACTTGAATTTCGCGCTCAGAGACGGCCAACTGTTCGCGGACAACCCACAGTTGGTTCCAGATTTCCTGCTGTTGGGTGTGGTGTTTTGTGACTACCAAATTCCAGTAGTGTTCGTCTAAAGGTCGATCGCACAAAGGACAATTGCCAAAATTTGTATCTCGCACCATTAAAGGCGAATTCGATGGCTCGTTTTCCGCAAAATTCGAGGCTTTACCTTCACCTGCACTGGTTTCTCCTTCATGTTTCCGCAGCAGTTGCAGTTTTTGGTCAATCTCGGCGAGTCTGGTTTGATAGTCGCGGCTTTTAGCTTGCAGGTTTCCTAGAAAGTCGTGCCTTTCTTGACCTTTTTCACGAACTCGCTGCTGATAAACTCGCTTGTTTTCCAACTGCAAAATTTGATTGGCGATGGCCGAGATTTCCTGCTGTAATTGCGGTTGTCGCTGCTGCTGCTGAACTTGCACCTGTCGGTTGATTTCGTCTAAGCGGGCGGTTAAACCAGCGCGGGCGCGATCGAGCTTTTGTTGCTTTTGCTGCTGCTGTTGTAGCAGCGGCGAAACTTGCAGTTGCAGTTGCTCTAGTTCGTTGAGGCGCGATCGAACTGCTTGCAACTGTGCGAGTCCTTTGTCAACTTCCGGCTGCTGTTTGAGAATTTCCAGAACATCTTTTTCATCTTGTTCTAAAACATCTAATTGAGCTTGCAACTGCTGAATTTTGCTTTGCAAAAAGCTCAGTTCTTGCCGCTGCTGTTCTTGCAATTGTTGGCGCTGATTTTGGGCTTGTTGATTAACCTTAAATTTTCCCGCCAGACTTTCTTCTGTGGCTTGCAAGCTGTGGAAATACGCGATGCCTGCTGTTATTTCATTTTCTTGTCCTAGGAGAGCTTGCAGCTCATTTTGCTGCTGTTTGGCTGCGCTGAGTTCTTGCTGCAAGCGGCGGCATTCTTGAGAGATATTGTAGTGCTGTTGCTGGTGGCCGGCGAGGAGTTTTTGCCAAGTTTGGCGGTTGTGGTGCTGGAGTTGCAGTTGCTGTAACTCGGTTGTGTCGGCTTGCTGCTGCTGCTGAAGCAAATCGGTTGCTTGCTGCAATTGAGTTTGTTCTGAGGCGAGCGTCTCTTTTTGTTGCAGTTGCTCTTGTACGGTTAGCAAACTCTGTTTGAGCACTTCTACTTGAGCTTTAAATTGTTTGGAGGTATCCTTGGCTTGGTCGGATAAAGTATCGTAGGAGTCGAGTTTGAGCAGGTTGGCTAAAACTTGTTTGCGTTCGATCGGCTTTTTGAGCATAAATTCATCAGCTCGCCCCTGCCGCAAATACGCCGAGTTGATGAAGGTATCGTAATCTAGTTTGATGTGTTCGAGGATTTTTTGCTGAGTTGTTCTCAGACCTTTGTCTGTGAGCGTGCGAAAATTAAGTTTTTCCTCACTCTCGGCCGAATTCAAGCTGACTTGAAATTCCAAACTTCCCGATTGTCCGCGCCGACGGTTGCGAATCACCCGGTAGATTTGGCCGCCGGTCGAGAAAGTGAAATCAACGCGGACATCTGTTTCGCCGATATGGATGATATCGTCTTCTGTATCGCTACGACAACAGCCCCAAAGTGCCCAGGATATGGCTTCTAAGAGGGAGGATTTGCCAGCACCGTTAGGCCCGCAAATGCAAGCGGTGTGCAGGCCGCGAAAGTCTAAAGCAGCTTCGCGATAGCTGAGAAAATTTTTGAGTGTAAGTTGTATAGGAATCATTTAGGCCATCGCGCCATACAATCTATTTATAAATAACACTATTTGTACGCTGTTGCCTAGTTATTCAATCTAGATCCAGAACTATTGTCAGTGCTTCTGCAATTTCTTCCATAATTGTCTCGGACAGGGTTCCGAGTTGTCGGACAAATCTTTGTTGAGAAACGGAACGGACTTGAAAAGCGTCGGCGGCGGAGACTTTAGTCAAGCCATTTTCGCCACTCGGTTCTAGTCGAACCATCCAATTTCTCTCGGTGTATCGCTCTTTCCAGTCAGTGATAGGAACAATAACTTCAAGCAGCAAAATTCCCACCGTTTCATCGCTGACAATTACTACCGGACGGGTTTTGCCGATTTCTGCGCCCACAGTAGGTTCAAGCGCAACCAACCAGATTTCACCTCTACGCATTAGTTTTTATCCCTGCATTAAGGTATTCTTCCTCGGATTCAAAATAGGGTTCGCTGTCAGCCGACCACAAATCATGTAAAGCACCTCCCGGCATATAATCTTTGACTGCTGCTTCTGCTGCGGCTCTGAGTTTCTGCTTTCGCTCAGCTTTGCGCTGGACTTTTTCTTCTATTTCTTCGCGCATCATCCGCGAAGCTGTTTCGATGATTTCTAGGCGTTCTTCTGCTGTCAGATTTTTGAGTGCTGCTAAGATTTCTGTTTTGGTCACGGTTTTTTCGGGTGGTTGGTGAGAAAGTACGATCGCACCATCATTATATCTTTCACAAAAATCAATATCGACGCTCTGTGCTTATGACGCAACCTACATTACCGCTCTGTGCTTATGGCGCACTCTACATCGATCGCATAGGCAGATTTTCCATCATCAAAAAGGGTTGACTGTATTCCTACAGCCAACCCCGCGCCTATTTATTTATTTGTCCTGGGTTTGCTCAAACAGCAACACTACCGGGCAATATTCGGAAACGTATAGCCGACACCGACTAACAATCCCACGTCAGCTCCGTCAACAAAACCAATATTCAATCCCGCTGTTGCTGTTAAATTTCTCGTCAGCGGCACATCTACACCCCCGGAAATCAGGAAGCCAAAATTACCGTCATCCCCGGTAGTAACTATCACGCCAGCACCTGCATAGGGAGCAGCACTAATCACAAAATCCTCGCTGACTTCGACGGTCTCTTGAGATACAAAATCGAAGGTAACGGGAACTAGAAGAGTTAAGTTGTCGCGCAACAAAACAGCCGGTCTCACCGACAAATTGTTCGTCAAACCGATTTTGCTAATAATCGCAAATGAACCGTCACCCAAGGCTGAATCTCCGCCAAAACCTACATTGCCACCAATGCCGATGTAGCTGGGCCCTGAACGGGTAGCTCGGCCTGGTCGGATTTGAGTTCCCTGAGCCACTTTTTCAGTTGCTTCAGAGACAGTGGCAGGTTTTTCAGCAACTTTCGGTTGGTTTGTCAAAGCTGAGGCGGAAGTGCTGACAGGATTGCTCAACAATTCTTGTGCTGTTTGGACTTCTTTTTCTTCCTTCGTTGCTGTTACTTCCAGATTATTGCTCTGGGCAACAATTGAGGTAGGTCGATCGCTCTTTTTGGCAGTCTCGACTGTTGACTGCACTTTGACACCATTATCAGCAATTTTAGCGGTTTCTTCCGACTTTTGGGTCTCAGCAGCAACGGATGTATTTTGCGCTGTTTCTGTCTCAGCAATTTCAGATGTTGCTGCTTCCGATTTTTCGGGTGCAGCCATAGATACTTGCGAGTTAGTGGCCGATTCAGAGGCTGCTGGCTCTGCCGCTTCTGTTAGTTCGCTCCAACTGATTGAATCAATTTTTTTATTACTAGCCGTTGTTTCTGCGTCGGGTTTAACTGCTGAAGTTGCCGTCGGCTCAGAAATTTGGTCAATATTTTGAGCTGCGATTGTTGCAGTTGTAGCGACATCGGCCAAGTTGCCAGTTTCAGCTTTCGCTGACATGGTACTGCAACAAACAGCTAAAGCTGCAAGATTTATTAACGCAAAAGTAGACTTGGAAAATAGACTATTCATAGCAACTCCTCAATGAAGGGTGTGTTAAAAGTGTAAGTGTTTGAGGCAGAATGTCGAGAGCTTTGGGAAAAAAAGACACAAATATGAGTTGTGTTGTTCCTAGATTGCCATTTTACCCTTGAATAGTCAACTCTCAAGCTGATTAGATTCAAGAACGGACGGTGGGTTTAGAGGCTAATTTTAATTTACAGATCGATCGGCAAAAAATCAATCCTAGGGATGATTCCATTCTTAATCCTGTTTAATTGATGGGTCGATCGCGCGTCTCGCTTGCATTCTACAATACTGTACTTGGGGGCGCTGCACTTGCAGCCACGCCGGAAAAACCCGGTTTTTGAGGGCGCACCGAGTCGAAACCAAGAGACAACAAGCTTTCAAAACAGTCTTGGCAGCCCCGCCGTCCAAAGCAAGTGCAGTTAATACAACGCGATCGGCTGCTGCACAGTCCCTGACAATTAATGTAAAATAATACCACCGATCCGAGAAAGAGTTGGGGCTCGATCGTGTCAAAATTACTGAATATTATGAAAATTGTGTAAAATTTAGTCTTCTATTTGTAAAGTTTAGCCTTCGCTTTCGCTCAGGGTCTGACCATCTCACAACTGCACGCAACTAAACAAGTAAAAAAATACAAAGTATCTCATCTCAACCTGACTTTATGAGCAAAGTTCTAGTGATATTAGGCGAATTGAGCGATCGCGACATCGATTGGATGCTCGCCAACGGCACCCGCACCCAAGTCCTCCCCGGCACAACCCTGATCACCGAAGGTAAGCCCTTAGACGCCCTGTACATACTTCTGGAGGGAACTTTGAGCGTTTCTGTATCATCTTTGGGCGACAAAGAAATTGGAAAAATTATTTCCGGGGAAGTGTTAGGCGAAATGTCTTTTGTAGACGGGAGGCTTCCTTCTGCTAGCGTCACGGCAATTGAAGAGTGCCTCATCCTGTCAATTCCCCGGCGACTGCTAACTGAAAAACTCGAGCAAGACGTGCTTTTTTCCCTGCGGTTTTATCGGGCGATTACCAAATTTCTGTCGTCGAGACTGCGGGGTACAGTCAAACGCTTTGGCGATGATAGTGATGGTTTAATATATCAAGAACCCGACGACGAGGACGGCATCCCGCAAAATGTCGAAAATCCAGATTTGGCGGCATCGAGATTTCAATGGCTGTTGGAGCGTTTGAAGGGGAATTGAAGGAAGAAGGAAGTTCGGCAACGGATTAGCTTTCTTCGGATGTAACGGATTTCAGGAAGAAGGAAGAGGGAAGAGGGAATAAGAGAAAAGGACACCTATTTCCAATTCCCAATTCCCAATTCGCAATTAGAAAACATATTTTTCAGCGACGCGCCAATAGCGGGAAAAACGCTTCAAATCAATGTAACCATCGTAGCGGACAAAGGCTTCCGGTGGCAAAACTTCTACTGGGTGCGATCGCTTAATTTCCCGGCAAATATCCTGAAATCGAGGACTGGGACTTTCGGTAGTTACCACTTGATTAGCGCCGGATTCGATCGCAAAAGCGATAACTTCTGCAGCCACATCGCCCCGCCGAATAACTACCGGCAACTCCAGCAAACATTCGTAAATAAACACCATTCGTTTGAGACTCAACTGCCATTCATCAATGAGCGCATCATCCCAAACCCAGATTGCCGGTGCCTCTGGGTGCGCTTGAAAAGCCGGGCCTTCAGGAGTCAAGCAGTCACCGTGCAGCCAAATAATCGGATTGTTCATAAATTAGTAATTGTTAACTGTTGACTGTTGACTGTTGACTGTTAATTTATGACAACTGACAACTGACAACTGACTTTTTAATTTGTGCGACCTTTTTTAGAGCCTTGCCAACTTTTAGAACCGCCGCTACGATCGACCTTTTCGCCATGAGGAAACAACTTCCCTTCCAAATATTCGTAAGTTCCCTCAAAATCGCATTGCCCATAAAAAGGACAATCGCGACAATAAACCGCCTTAGTGTAACGCTCCAAGTTTTCCCGATTAAAAAAATAAGGTTTGTGACTAAAAGTGCTCGCTACCCACTGCCAAGAAAGATTATTGCTCGCCGGATCTCCATCTAGCAAATGTTGTAAAAACCAGCGAGCTCCGGCTTGCCAACGCACGCGGCGCCAGTGTACGAGATAAGCGGCAGTCCACATCCGCTGGTGATTGTGCAAATAACCAGTTTCTCGCAACTCGCGGCTGAAACTGTCGATGCAAACCAAACCAGTCGTGCCCTCGACGACATCCTGTGGCAGAGTTTCGCTGTAATCTTTAGCAGTGTAACCAGTTTTGTAGGGTTCCCGGTCTTGCCAAATGCCCTTGCCCAATTCGGCGTACAGTCGCTGCCAATAATCCCGCCAACCCAACTCGTTGACGAGTTTTACGGCCTCTTCTGGATGCCGCACCTTCTCCAATACGGCATCCCGGACTTCCGCAAGACTCAAAACTCCGTAGCGCAAATAGGGCGACAAGCGCGTTACCGCACCGTTGAGGAAATTGCGGGTTGAGGCGTATTTGCCTGGGTCAATTTGTTGCAGGGCTGTCTCGGCTGCTTTCCGCCCGCCTGGGGTTGGGGGTACGTTACTATCCTGGGCGGCGGCTTCGGGGAACTGTTCACGCACGTAGGCAATTAATTCGTCGCGGCTGGCAAATTCCCGCTTCATGTCCTGACTCATTGTTTTCTCAAGCGCCTGCTATTCTTTACTCATGTTAAAGCTATTCGATCGGGCGTGCCGGATCGATGCCCTAAATTGCCCTTCACTCCTGGTAACGTACAGTTTGCCCCAGCCGCAATCGATCGTCGGATCGCAGCCAAAATTAGCATCAAAGTTCAGTACACTCAGGGATAGATATAATACCAAAATCCTATGGAAACTTTTCCGGCGCACGCTAAAGCGATCGCCAGCTTAACTAACGGACAGCAGCAAGGTACAAAACAACTGGAAAACAGCGAAGTTCAAGAGTTCGATCGAGCCATGATGCGCCGCTGCATAGAATTGGCTCGCCGTGCTCTCGGCAAAACCGCACCCAACCCCCTTGTCGGTTCTGTAATTGTCCGAGACGGCAAGATTGTCGGCGAAGGGTTTCATCCCGGTGCCGGTCAACCTCACGCCGAAGTTTTTGCGCTCCGGGAAGCGGGGGAACTCGCCGAAGGAGCGACCGTCTACGTGAACCTGGAACCCTGCAACCACTACGGCCGGACTCCCCCCTGTTCCGAAGCTTTAGTTAAGGCCAAGGTGGCAAAAGTAGTGGCTGGCATGGTCGATCCGAATCCTTTGGTAGCTGGAACTGGGCTAGCTCGGTTGCGAGAGGCTGGCATTGAAGTGGTGGCGGGAGTGGAAGGGGAAGCTTGCCAGAAACTCAACGAGGCGTTTGTGCACCGGATTTTGCACCGCCGGCCTTTTGGAATTTTGAAATATGCAATGACTTTGGACGGTAAAATTGCTACCAGTAGCGGCCACAGCGCTTGGGTGACAGGCGAGGAGGCTCGGAGCGAGGTTCACCGGGTGCGCGTCGGCTGCGATGCTGTGATTGTTGGGGGAAATACGGTGCGTCTGGACAATCCCCTACTGACGAGTCACAAGCCTGATAGGAATAATCCTTTGCGGGTGGTGATGAGCCGCACTTTGGATTTGCCGAAGTCTGCTTGGTTGTGGGAAACCTCTGTGGCGGCTACTTTGGTGCTGACTGAGCCTGGGGTTAACCCGGAATTTCAGGAATTTTTGATTGCCAAAGGGGTGGAAGTTGTGGAGCTCTCGCCTCTGACACCGACTAATGTTATGGCTTATTTGTACGATCGATCTTTTCTTTCTGTACTCTGGGAGTGCGGTGGCACTTTGGCGGCTCAGGCAATTACTGAGGGTGCAGTTCAAAAAATTATGGCTTTTATTGCTCCTAAAATTGTCGGTGGCCAAGGAGCTCCAACTCCTGTGGGAGATTTGGGCTTTTCGGCAATGACTGAGGCTTTGACTTTAGAGCGGGTTTCTTGGCGCGCGGTGGGTGCAGATTGTGTGGTAGAAGGCTATTTAAAAGTTAAAGATTGAAAGTTAAAAGCGAGTCTTTTGAGTTTTTGATTTTTAACTTTTAACTCCTTTTATGGTTGAAATTCTGATTTGGAGTTTGATGATTGGCAGTCTCGGCTTGGAGGCTGCGCTTGTGGGTCTTTTGGTGAACCACGAGCAATTGGATGCGGGGCAAAAATGCGATGAGGAGGAGGAAGTTTTGACTCGGTACGAATCTCAAGAAGATAATTTTAATGCGCCTGAAAATGCGCGATCCAATGGCAATCCCAAGTCTGAACCCAATTCTGTTGATTTGACGGTTTGGGAGTACAAGATTGTGCGGGCTAGCAACGATTTGTTCCGCAATCCTGCGATTTTTCACAAGCTATGCCAGGAAGAGGCGGAAGTTGGCTGGATTTTGCTCGAAAAGCTAGACGACAGGCGGGTGCGGTTCAAACGTCCGATCGCGCTGCGGGATGCCCCGATGCCTAATTTACCCATGTTTGACCCTTACCGCACTCATTACGGCCCCATCTCGAATGCGATGACTTGGGCTGCGACGATCGTGTTTATGAGTGCGATCGTGCTTCCTGCTGTTTTGGGCTATGCTTTGGTGTCTACTACTCTAACCAGAAGTCGCTCTAATTGGCCTCCGAGACCCGTTCAATCTTTGCCCTCTCCCAGCGGGCCAGCAACTAATAAGTGAAACCTGGGCAAATTGTCGCTCGCCCTTTTCGCAACCTGTTTTATAGCAAGTCTAAATCATTTGTGAACCAGATGTTTTTTTACGAACCGCGAAGGCGCAAAGACCGCGAAGGAAGACAGGAGAAGTGAGGAGAAGTCGTGGTTTGTTTGACTGATTTAGGCTTGCTATATATAGCCTTTCTCAGTAACATGAGGTGCTCATAGGGCATAGGGCATAGGGCATAGGGCATAGGCATACGACTCACCCAATACCTCACAACGCTTGAGAACCGCTATGCGTTATTTTGTTTTTATAATTGGGGCGGTATTACTGAGGGAGCGGCTAGCAATCTCAAGTCATAATTTGTATCGCCTTGAAATTGAGAAACGCGGACAAAATAACTCCCCACAGGTAAAGGCCCATTGCTGACAATTGTTTCTGAAGCCGTGCCTAAATTGTTAGACGAAGCAATAAGATCGTCTAATCCAGCGGCGCCGTTGCCGTTGAGATCTTGAATTAATTCAACATCAACATCTGCACTCAAGCCGTCAACAGTTACACTGAAAAGGCTGGGAGTATTGAGGATGAAACTGTAAATGTCGGCGGTTTCTGCATCTCCCACAAAATCGCTCGCAGTTTGAATTTCTGTGAGAATGCCCAGGCTTTTTGCTGCGTTCAAATTGTCTGCGGGATCGGGGAGAGTGCTCAACAATCCTTCTTGTTGACCGAATTGAATGTAATGGTCGATCGCACTTTTAACTGCGCCGTTTTGGACTGCGGCTGCTACCAGGGGATATTTTTCTAGATAAAAGCTGGGATCGAAGAAAACGCTGGCTTTGCGGTTTTCTAATTGACCGGCTTTGAAGTAGTGTTCAAAAGGGGTAAATTGATTTGTTTGGACTGCTGTCTGAACATCTGGGTTGCTTGCTAAATAGAAACCAACATCGAAGAAAGGGTTGGGGTTGCGTCGTTCAAATTGACCGAATCTAATAAAGTGATCGGCTGCTGAAAAGCCATTGAGTTTGGCTGATACCGCTACATCTGTATTGGTGTCTAAATAATAGCTGGCGTCGAACAGGGCATTCGGGTCGCGATTTTCAAATTTGCCAATTTTTCGGTAGTGATCGAAGGGACTCGATACCGTGCCTCTGGCAACTGCTACGGCGACATCAGGGTTGTTTTCGAGATAAAATTTGCTGTCGAACAGTGTTCTGAGGGTTAGCATTATTAAAAAAATCTCTCTGGGCTTTAGTCTGGAAATTGCACGATCGAGAATCCAGTTTACATCAAAGTTTTGTTTTGTGAGGATGTCTTAATTATGGCTAAATCTGCACTGATGGCAATGCTGCGCCGCGCTGCGAGTATTGCCCAGAACTCAAGGGAAACGGGCATTCCGGCTGATGAACTGCTGGGGATGCTGAGCGATCACATTCCTAATTCTGCCATATCTCGTCGCCGCTTGCTGCACGGGGGTTTAGCTGCTGCGGGGGCTGCCGCTGCTGCGACTTTTACCAGGGAGGGAGGGGGAGCTTTTGCTCAACAGGGCGGACGATCGCCGATTTTGGTTGTGGGTGCTGGGATTGCGGGTTTGACGGCGGCTTATCGCCTGCGCCAAGCGGGCGTGCGCGCCGATATAATCGAGGCAACGAATCGCGTGGGGGGGCGGATTCGCACTATTCCCAAGGTGGCTGGAACGCTGATTCCGGCGGATCTGGGGGGAGAATTTATTGACACCGGCCACACTAATTTAATCTCGCTGGCGACGGAATTGGGTTTGCAGGCGATCGACTTAGCCCAAGTGCAGAGTGGATTGGTGAAGGATACTTTTTTCTTTCAAGGGCGCCGCTTTTCTCTTGAGCAAATAATCGCGGAATTTACGCCACTAGCGAGTAAAATTACTGCTGATTTGGAGGCGGTTGGCGATGAAATTAGCTATCTTGATTTTACAGAAGCAGCGGAAAGATTGGACAATCTTTCGCTCGCTGAATATGTAGACCAAGCTGAGACTAGCACGATTGTCCGGCAGCTACTCCGCATTGCTTACACGACTGAATACGGTCGAGATCCTGAAGAACAGTCGGCGTTAAATCTGCTGTTTTTAATCGGTTCTGAACCTGGCAGTTTTGAATTGTACGGCAACAGCGATGAGCGTTATCAAATTGACGGCGGCAACAGTCAAATTATCAACCGTTTGGCGGGTCAATTGTCTGGTTCGATCGAGGCGGGGACGGTTTTGGAAGCGATTACTCTTTTGCCGGATGGCCGCTATCGGGTAAATTTGCGATCGGGACAAAGCGCGTTCGAGCGCACTTACGAGCGAGTTTTGTTAACTTTGCCGTTCAGCACTCTGCGAGACGTTAAAATTAACGTACCTTTGCCCCAACCGAAGCGTAGGGCGATCGAGCAGTTGGGTTACGGTACTAATTCTAAGTTAATTACCGGCTACCGCAGCCGAATTTGGCGGGAACCTTATCGATCGACGGCTTCTGTTTATAGCGATTTAGGATTCCAGAATACCTGGGAAGCTACGCCTTTTACTCCTACTCCTAACGGTTTAGTTACTAATTTTACAGGAGGAAAGCAGGGTTTGTCGATCGGTGCCGGAACTCCCGAAGACCAAGCACAAAGATTTTTGAACCAATTTGAAAGAGTTTTTCCCGGAGTGAGAAATTTGCGATCGGGCAAAGCTGTGCGTGCTTATTGGCCGGGAGAACGCTTTTCTAAAGGTTCTTATTCCTGCTATTTAGTCGGACAGTGGACGCAAATGTACGGCGTTGAAGGCGAACGAGTTGGGAACTTATTTTTTGCCGGGGAACACACTTCCCTGGAAAATCAAGGTTACATGGAAGGCGGTTGCGAAACTGGACAAAGGGCGGCTGTTGAAATTTTGCAAGATTTGGGTTTGATACCTTCTGCCGATGCTTTGAATGCTCGAACTGCTAGCAGTTTGAACAGTCGCCGTCCCAGCCGGAAAGTTCCCGGAGCGCAGAATCTTAGGAATAGGAAGCCGAGTATTAGATAATCTCGCCAGGTGCGTATTTAATGCTTGTTCGCCGTTTTTCCTAGCCCGTGCATCTAATTCTTGTGGGGTGGGCTTCTAGCCCGCCCAAAAATACAATTTAGATGCCCAACAGCTTAAAGCAACTTTACTAATTTTAAATCAGCACTTACCCCCTGCGGGGGTAGTTCTGGGGGCTGTATTCTTTGTCCAGTCTCGGTTTTAGCGACTTGACTGCCGACAAACCGTAGTCATGTATTTAAGATTTTCTCAATATTTAGGGCGAGAGTATTGTTCTCTGATGAATTTAAGTAAAAACCCCGCCACATAAGGGTTGTAAGAGGTTTTAGTCAGGTAAAAGACTTGGAGGCTCCGGGCAAGTCTCACCTTGCAATGGTTTCAGACGGAACTTACCCCGCACACGGGGTAAGTTCCGTTTAATCAGTAAAATTACTGGTGTTTAAGATGTGTCATCTACCTTAAGATAGAAATCATGAAGTTATTCGAGCATCATTAGGCAAGTACCACGGGAGCATCACCCCTACCAGGTGTCGCTGATGGACAAGAACGATGAGAATTGCCCCATCCGCTACAGGTAGTTTCCACCAAAGCACAATTTTTCCTACCCATAAGAAAAGATGAATCAATTGAAGCAGTCGATAAAGCAGTTTTGGTCGATCGTAAACCCCTACTTCTTTTCCAGAGAAAAATGGGGAGCTAGGGGGTTGTTCGCCCTCGTAATGTTATTAATGCTAGGTTTCAATGCTGTGAGCATAGTCCAGAGCTATATTATGCGGGACTTGATGAATGCAGTCACGGGAAAGAATGTTTCAGACTTCTATAAGATGTGGCTGATGCTATTGGGTCTGTTTGCCATATTCACGCCCATTATGGTTTTCTTCTTCTATTCGCAAAATGTACTGCAACTCTACTGGCGAAAGTGGCTAACGAATCACTTACTGAAGAAATATTTTAGCAATCAAGGTTTCTACAAAATTAAGTTCAATGATAAGGTTGATAATCCCGATCAGCGTTTAGCTGAAGACGTTAATTTGTTTGTTAAGCAAAATATTGATATTTGGGGATTATTATTCAACCAAGTTGTCACAATAATTTCTTTTCTCGGCGTTCTCTTTACAATTGACAAGGCACTGACTTTAGTTGTATTTATACTGGCTACTTTTAAAACTGTTTTAACTATCTTTATAGGTAAGAGATTAAGTAGATTAAAGTTCAATCAGTTACAACGAGAAGCAAATTTTCGCTATAGTTTGGTTCATCTTCGAGACAATAGTGAATCCATTGCATTTTACCGAGGTGAAAAGCGTGAATTTAGTGCAGTATCACAGCGATTTAATGAAGTTTTGAATAATTTTAATAACCTGATTGTCTTGCAGCGTAACCTTGGTTTCTTTACTCAAGGAACCGGGATGATATTTACAAATTTACCTATAGTTTTTTTAGCTCCTCGATACTTTGCGGGTCAGATAGATTTTGGGCAGGTAACGCAAGCTTCTGGAGCGTTTGTGTCTATATTAAGTGCCCTGGGCTTTATTGCCGAGAATTTTGATATGCTAACTAACTTTACCACTCAGATTAATCGTTTAGGAACATTTGATCGGGTTCTGTCCGAGCAAGTGGCAGCACCTCGAGCCGGCATGGCAAGGATTGATGTTGTGGAACAGCACTATCTAGCCCTCGAAGGGGTTACCTTAGAGACGCCTAACTATGAGCGAATCTTAGTTAGAGATTTATCTTTCAAGGTGGGGCAGGGTGAAAGCGTCTTGATTGTTGGACCTTCTGGCGCTGGCAAGAGTTCGTTAATGCGAGCGATCGCAGGATTGTGGAATGCGGGTACGGGTTGCATTGTCCGTCCTAAACCGGAGGAAACGCTGTTTTTGCCCCAACGGCCTTATATGCTGCTAGGGGACTTACGCAGCCAATTGCTATATCCCAACACCAGCGGTCAAGTTACTGATGAACAACTGCACGAAATACTCGAACAAGTCAATCTTTCCCATTTGCCAGAACGGGTAGGTGGATTTGATGTGGAATTGGAATGGGCTGATGTTTTGTCACTAGGAGAACAACAACGGTTAGCATTTGCACGCCTACTGCTGACTAAACCTCGCTACGCTATTTTGGATGAATCAACGAGTGCATTGGATGTGGCTAACGAGAGACGGCTCTATCAGTTGCTCAAAGAAACAGGAACTGCCTTTATCAGTGTCGGTCACCGTCCGACTTTGGTACAGTATCACGAGCAGGTCTTAAGGCTAGTTGGTAATACCAATTGGCATCTGATATCGGCTAAAGATTACAGCCCCGATCTCGCCGAGTTTGTTTGAAAAATGCAATTGCCGAACTGCAAGTAATGGTCTTTACCGTATCCGCCTCAAAATTCCAGCCGTGCGATCAGGTAGAACAGAGTAACTTTTGACCGTACCCGTCCATCACTTCCCTTTTAGGAGTTTTTCAACTGCTTTCAAGTGTTGCCATAGCATTGACATCACTTGAAAGCAGTTGATGAAGATTCCAACGCACAGTATACTGATAGCGATCGCCCTGTTTTAAAAGATGTAGTGGAGAAAGTAGTTCTAGTTCTGCGTAATTTTCTTTAGCATCGCCATTGTTATACACTTCTACAGGAAATCCAGCACCGCCTACTGTCCCATCGGGGTATTCCCCATCCTGACAAGTTGCTTTTTCCATCATGGCTAACCCATCTTTGACAGTTGCTACCACAACGACGGGGGTATCAGCACCAACCTTATAAATTTTTTTAGCAGAGACACCAACAGAGGGACGTAGCTGTAATAATTTCGGCGTAATTTGCACAATCGGTGACTCATTCTCCGGAGGGACGAGCCAATGATAATTATTTTTATATGTACTCTGGGGATTGAGTGGTAAAAAGATGGCGTCTGGAGCTTCAATTTGAGTAACGTTCACAATCGATAGGAGCAAAGGTTCTCCTTTCACTTTCTCCTTTCCTGCTCAAGAACAACACGATCAGTTATAACGTTTTTTATCCTGGGTTATCTTGAGTAACGACCATGACTTTACTTTACTTTATAAAGTTTGATGCCTTATCATAGCACAATGCAGCGTGAGCGCGACGCGCCATAACTATAGATATGCTAGCCTAAATTTTAGCTGCATTATATTGTAGAATTTATTTCATAAATTGCCGAAAAAAGCATGATTAATTTACATTTAACAGTAGCTTTATCGACCTTGCTAATGGTCCCGATTTCAGCTCGCACTTTAATTGCATACTCTACAAATACAATTGCCCAAAACTCCGAAAATGACGAGCCATTTTGCTACATGAAAACCCCCGATGGCAAAACAGTAGACTTAGGCAAGTTATGCGAGAAACAGCCATCTTTAGGGACTTCCCAAACTTGCATTCCCGGTTCCAACATTGCTGCGAAAGTGTCTATTGCGGCGACTAATTATGACGGCAACTTTTTCAGCGGTCAAGTCCTTAATCAAGGCTGCAAAATAATCAAGAATGTCAAAGTCAATTATGAAGTTTTGGACGAGTCAGGCAATTTAATTGACAACGGATTTATCTACGCTGAACCAGTTACTCTTGCACCCGGACAGTCAGCCGTCTTTCGGGGCCAAGTTGTCGCGGGGTCTAAAGTACAGGCTACTCATGCCGACGGTCAAGAATGATTTTAGATTTTAGATTTTAGATTTTAGATTGAAGAATTGGACAATGAACCCCACAGATGAATCCGTGACCTTTCTATCCGGGATGCTTTGGGTGAAGAATGATTGTTGAGATTTGCCCGATCGCTGTTATCATATTCTGGCTCAGATATCTCTATGACTTACGCAGAGATCCCCCTAAATCCCCCTTCAAAAGGGGGACTTGGAATAATAATCTTGTTCCCCCCTTATTAAGGGGGGTTAGGGGGGATCGAAGTTTGAATATTCTTGCAGAGATCCCTAAAAACAGAATTTGCGAGGGCAAAATATCTTGAAAACTCGATCGACATACTGGCAAATCTTACCCTACCTCCGTCCCCAAAAACAAACCATCGGTAAAGCATTAGCTTGTACCGTAGTATTTACCATATTTTGGCCAATTATAGCGTGGCTAGTTGGCGAAACAGCCAAATTTATAGGAAAAGGAGATTTACAAGGGTTCGCTCAAATTGCTGCACTCAGCGCCATTATATTTCTACTTCGCGGTACAGCCCAGTACGGTCAAGATACGCTGATGGCAAAAGCTGCTTTGACTATTGCTTTAGAAATCCGCAAAAAAGTCTACTCCCACCTGCAAAAACTCAATATCGGCTACTTTGAAACTGCCAAAACCGGAGACTTATCCTACCGCCTCACCGAAGATATTGACCGCATTGGCGAAGTCGTAAATAAATTTTTTCATCAGTTTATTCCTTGTGTTTTGCAGCTAATTGCCGTGCTGGGATATATGATTTATCTCAACTGGCAATTAACTCTAGGTGCATTAATTATTGCACCGCTGATGGCTATTTTAATTGGCTGGTTTGGCGAAAGAATGCTGAGTTACTCGCGCCAAAGTCAAAATCGTATCTCTGATTTATCAGCTTTGCTGACAGAAGTATTCAGCGGCATTCGTTTAATCAAAGCATTTGTGGCTGAAGACTATGAAATTGCCCGCTTTGCAGAAGAAGCAGAACAAAACCGTCGCGCTAAGTATCTGTCAGAAAGAGTAAAAGCACTTCAGTTCGTTGTAGTTGGCTTTCTGGAAGCGATGAGCGTGATTTTGCTCTTTTTCCTGGGAGGTTGGCAAATTTCTCAAGGAAATCTCACAGGTACTCAATTTATCAGTTATATCGCAGGAGTGGCACTTTTAATTGACCCGATCGCTATCACAACTGCTAACTACGGGGATTTTAAGCAGGGAGAAGCTTCTAGCGATCGCATTTTTGAACTCTTAGCAATTCAACCGACAGTAGTCGAAAAGCCTGGCGCGATCGAACTTCCCCATGTTACAGGCAAAGTCGAATACCGCAACATTAATTTTGCCTATAACTCAGAGACACCCATTCTGCAAAACATGAGTTTGTTGGTGCTTCCCGGAGAAATGATCGCTCTCGTGGGTGCATCCGGTGCGGGTAAAACTACTTTAGTAAACTTGTTACCCAGATTCTACGATCCGCAAGCGGGACAGATTTTAATTGACGGTATTGATATTCAAGATGTCACCTTAAATACTCTGCGGCGGCAAATCGGCATTGTACCGCAGGAAACTATTCTTTTTTCGGGTACGATCGCTCAAAATATCGCTTTCGGTCAATCTTATTATGAACTGAAAGATGTTCAAAAAGCTGCGGAGATTGCTAACGCTCATCAATTCATTAGTGAGTTTCCTGACGGCTATCAAACTTGGGTAGGAGAAAGGGGTGTAAATTTATCTGGGGGACAAAAACAAAGAATTGCGATCGCCCGTGCAGTTTTGCTTGATCCCAGAATTTTGATCTTGGATGAAGCGACATCGGCGCTGGATTCGGAGTCGGAAGGTTTAGTGCAAGAAGCGCTGGAAAGATTGATGCGCGATCGCACGGTTTTTATTATCGCTCACCGCTTGGCTACTGTGCGGAGAGCCGATCGCATTTTAGTTTTGGAAAAAGGCAGAATTGTGGAATCAGGGACGCACGAGGAGTTGCTGGAAAAGGGCGATCGATACGCTGGCTACTACGCTCAACAGTTTAGTCAGTAGGCTACATTAGAAACCGGGTTTTTGGCCGTTTCTGCTGGCCTCAACGAAGTATTATCGTAAAAAACCTGGTTTCTGACCACCCGTGGGTAAACCCTGTTCAGGATACTTCTAGTAATAATGTCATTCTAAACCCTTTCTCGTCTCCAAAGGAAGCTGCTCCCTAACTAGCATAAAGTCGTCCGAGAACATATTCAAACTATCAAAAAAAGTTTTCCAAGGATTTTTTTGGGAGAGCGGAAGCTTTTCTGGTATAGTCACAAAAACTTCAACCTCTTCGCCCACAGATCCAGGCGGCACTTGAATTTCAAGTTTATTTCCTGCAAGAACTTTGGTTGTAATCCGTATTGCTGACTGCACACTTCCTCCTTTGCGATTGTGATTAATTTTCAACAGCCCCTAAAGCTTTGAGCGTGACTTTTTCAACTTCCGTTAAACCCGTAACTCCTGTAATATTCATGTTTTCATAAGGTCGGTCACTTTTCAGTATTTTGAGGCACTCACCTGTCTCAACATCCCAAAGTCTAATTGTGCCATTTCGACTGCAAGTACCAAGAATGTTATCATCTGAATTGAAGGCAATAGAGTTAATTCTACTGGTATGACCTTGCAAAATTTTTAGACATTCACCTGTACGGATATCCCATAATCTTACCGTTCGATCGACACTTCCACTAGCAACTATTTCACCCGAATAACTAAAAGCAACTGAACGTATCCAATCAGTATGCCCCTGCAAGATTTGGAGGCATTCACCGCTGCGGACATCCCATAGTCTTATTGTTCGATCGACACTACCACTAGCAAGTATTTCACCGTTGTGGCTAAAGGCGATAGCGCGTGCCCAACCCGTATGCCCCTGCAAGATTTGGAGGCATTCACCAGTATGGATATCCCACAGCCTCACCGTTCCGTCAAAACCTGCACTGGCAAATATCTCGCCCAAAGGACTGAAAGCAGCCGAGTTTACAGAATTGTTATGCCAGTCCAACGTTTTGAGGCATTCGCCAGTACCGATATCCCACAACCTCACCGTTTGGTCATAACCTGCACTAGCAAGTATTTCACCGTTTGGACTGAAGGCGATCGATCGTGTTTCATTGCCAAATTCTGGCAAAGTATGAAGGCATTCACCACTGCGAATATCCCACAGTTTCAGTGTTTGGTCATAACTAGCGCTGGCAAGTATTTGACCCGAAGGATTGAAGGCAACTAAGTTTACCCGATCGAGATGCCCGTGCAAAATTTGGAGGCACTCACCGCTGCTGACATCCCACAGCTTGACTGTTTGTTCGTCATCCGCGCTGGCAAACATTTCACCGTTGGGACTGAAGGCGATCGACATTACTTGAGTGCTATGCCCTTGCAGCGTATTCAAGCATTCACCGCTGTTGATATCCCACAGCATTAGCGTTTTATTATAACTACCGCTAACAAGTATTTCACCAGCAGGATGCAAAGCGACTGACCCTACTCGATCGTTATGCCCTTGCAAAGTATTCAAGCATTCACCAGTGCGGATATCCCACAGCTTCGCTGTTCGATCGTGACTGCCACTTGCAAGTATTTCGCCCGAAGGACTGAAGGCTATTGACCGTACTTGATCGAAATGTCCCTCTAAAGTTTTGAGACATTCACCACTGTTGATATTCCACAGCTTCACTGTTTTGTCGGCGCTGCCACTAGCAAGTATTTCACCAGTAGAATTGAAAGCAACAGAAAACACGTTTTTAGTATGTCCCTCCCAAATTTTCAGACATTCACCACTGTTGATATTCCATAGCCTTACTGTTTGGTCACTACTCCCGGTGGCAAGCATCTCACCAGCAGGATGGAAAGCCACTGAAAATACGTTTTGAGTATGACCGTGCAAAAATTTGAGGCATTCACCAGTACCGACATTCCATAACCTTACCGTGCGATCGAAACTCCCACTAGCGAGTATATTTCCATCAGGATGGAAGGTGACAGACATTACTGATTCGGTATGTCCCTGCAAAACTTTTAAACATTCACCAGTCTTGACATTCCATAACTTAATTGTTTTGTCATAACTCCCGCTAGCAAGTATCTCACCGTCAGGACTGAAGGCGACTGACTCCACCACATTGGTATGTCCTTTACAGGTCAATATTTCTCTGCAACTGCTAGCTTCCCACAAGCGAACTACGCCATTACTATCACCTGTAGCTAACAGTTGGCCATCAGGACTAAATATGACCGATCGAACACTACCGAAAATTTTAGTAAAAGTAGAATCAGTCAGATTTGCTTCAGCAAAGTTGACGCGACGCAGCGTCGCATTTGTAAAATCAGCACCTAAAATAACGGCACGAGAAAGGTCTTTTGTTTCTAACGCAGTGCGATCGATTTTCACCAACAGCGTCGCCGCATTCCCTCCCACATAACCCACCTCGCTTTCAGTTTTGCCCCGCGTTGCTTCCAGAATTTCCAATAATTCCTCCGTAGCTTCCGCTACATCGAGGCAGGGCCGGCACGAGGACACCGCCCCTACCATTGGTAACAATAAATCCATCACAGCTTTTGTCAGCGGCGCTTTTCCGAAACTCTGACAAAGTTGCCCTAAATCTTCAGCAGTAAATCCCTGCAAAGGCGCGATAAGTTCACCATTGTTTCTCTTTTGGGCTTGCAATCGACAATAATTAGACCAAGTATATTTTTGAGGCGCTGCATTAGGATCTAAACAAGACTGTTCGGGCGCAACTAATTCGGTAAAATCTGCGGCCAAAACTCCCAATTCCGCTGCAAATTTGTAAGCGACAAAAAACTCTAATAACGAACGATGGGCTGGAGTATAATCCCCATCTGCATTGCGAATTAGCATCGTTTGACCCATCATGTCGTAGTGCCAGTGGTCTAAGTCTTTTTCCTCCTGCACGACGGAACCAAACAGGTCTCGAATGCGATCGGGAAAACCGCGATAATTGAGACTCATTTGGTTGGTAGACAGCATTTCCCAAGACAGTTCGCACAAAAAGTAAAGCTTATCTGCTACAGAAGTAAAAGTACGTTCAGCTTTGATATCTCTCTCTATCTTCCGCCGCACCGCATACAGATAAATCCGCGACATATCGACTGGTTTTCCAGCTTCAATATCGGGCAATGCTTCCAAAATTAACTCCGTCATCACCGGGCGACGCGCTAAATCCAATAGTTGCGGGTTTCCCATCACTTTTTCTACTGTCGCCGCTTCTGTTTGAAATGACAGCGCTTGCCTAATTTGCTCGTCGTTAAATTTTTCTAATTCTAAGACTTCAAATTGGGGAATTTCGCCTGTTAAAATGGTTGTTGATGCTTGCAGTTCTGCATTGAACAATGCCCGTCCTTCCTTGCCTTCAGGAAAGTGTTCGGTACGGCAAGTGAGGATGACTTTTGCGCCGGGAACGACGGCTTTTGCTAGTTCCCAGAAGTTGTTGATGGTTTCTTGCCGATCGCACTTAGCGGCCATTTCATCAAAACCATCGAAAATTAACAGAAATTTACCCATGCGATTAAGTTGTTCAAAGGCCGAATAACCCGCCAAAGGTATCTCGTGCTTGCGAAAGAAAAACTCGGAAAATAGCGACTCGACACTAACTGCTTTGGCGTAATCTCGCAAAGGAATTACTAACGGCAAACGCGGACGTTCTAATCCCCGCTTTTGAGCATTTCGGTAGCGTTGCAGCGCCATCCAAGCATAGTGCATCGCAAACCAACTTTTTCCAGTTCCAAATTCTCCTAAAACTGAAATATGTTCTTTTACTGGGTCATTCAACCACAGGTCAAGATAACCTTCGATCCAGCCATCTCGAGCGCCATAATGACTCACGCCTATCTTGCGGTGAGTATCGGGGTCGATTTCTTCTTTCGTACAAGCTAGCGGCACATATTTGGTATCAATTCCTCGGCTGGTAATTTCTGTTTCTAGCCAATTCAGATAAGCGGTAAAATCGGCATCTTGGTCGAGTAATTCATCGAAGGTATAACAAGCTAAATCGCGATTTTCATCTTTTTCTACTTCATCCCGCGCCGCGCGACTGATGCGGCGGGCGGTGACTAACCACCCTTCATCGGTGCGCTGTTTTTCTACCGACTCGCGCAAGGCTGAGATGTCTCTGAGTCCGGCTTCTCCGGCAATTCCGCGCACTAAAATGCGATCGTACCGACTGCGTCTGACGGGAACATTGATAATCCATTCAAAATAGTTATCTTCCGAGATGTGATAGGTTTCAAACTTATAACTTAATGTTTCAAACCAACCACGAACTTGCTGTGATAAAATAAAAACTTGAGACTTTTGAATATTAGTTGATGCTGCGGCGGGAAGTTCGGGATAATCTTCAGCTTCCAGTCGTGCAAACTCGGTGCGAATTCCTTCGATAGTGGGCAGGCGTTCGATGCGATCCATTACCAAAGATAGGCGTTTTTGCAAAGATGCGATCGAATTTCCCATCATCACATCTCCCAGCGTCCGCGTCCGCTTTGCTACTTCCATAAACACGGCGGCAAATGCCATAAATTCCCGTCGGGGGTCAATGCCTAAATCTCGAATTTCTTTGCCTAAAGCACTCTCATTCAGATAGTCATCGCCTGCTTTAATTAAAATGGCTGGGCTATCGGACTCGAAGGCTTTGCGAAATGCTGATTCAATCTCTTTTTGGCGAAATAGTTCTAAAATCTGCTTGGGTTTGCCAGCGCCGTACTCTACTAAAGTATAAACATACACTCCGCTAAAATCTGCGGGCGGAGCATCGGGGTCGAGGTTAAATCTTTTTAAGATTTTGATGACACTTTCGTTGCGTTGAAACTTGTCTTTGATAATGCCGAAGGGAATTGTCGTCAGGAGACTGATAACTAAGTCGAGACTAATTAGCATGATTTAGGCTTTTTTGTTTTTCCGTGGAAGTAATGCTCAAATCTAGAATCGGTAGGCTGTGTCCCTGAAATGCGCTGCAGGCGATGATCGCAAACTGCTCTATTTTTATTATGGTAACAGGATTTACGCGCTCCGACCAAAGAAACCGGGTTTTTACCGAATCTGCTGGTAGGAGCGAAGTGTTTTCGTAAAAAACCCGGTTTCTGACCCACCGTTGGTAAGTTGTATCCAGTTAATTAACTTAGCATTTTTTAGGAAATGTGACCACTATAATACCGAGAAAAAACCGTCATACATTGTAGTAATAATAGCTCTCATTTAGTTGTCAGCTAGTAGTTTTAAAAGTTAAAATATAGATAACTAACAAATAAAATTTGCTATCTATGAAAATACAATCTTCTGTCTTAGTCCACCTTGGATTTGGCAAATATGTACGCTCCGATCGAGTAACAGCAGTAATACCAATTGAGGAAGAACGGGGGCCCGGTCGCCGCACTTTCGTACACGTAGATGGCGAAGCAGACCCGATCGTTGCTTCGCGCGCGGAAGATACAATTGTTCGCGATTTGGTGCAGGAACCGCGCGAAATAACTCAAGCTCGGCAGCAACAAGAAATTCTGCAAGATTTGCTGGCAGATTTGAGCAATGTTAACGTCACCGTGCGCCGCATCAGCCGCGATGAAGGTGGACTCGATCTCGAACGTTTGGAGCGCCGCATTCGCCAAATTTTAGACGCCTAAAAAACAAAGACCGCCCGGGCGGTCTTTCTTATTGTTTGTGTCGCTAAAAATTTTAAGTTGAGGGCTTCAATGTAATTTCGATGTCCGCTAAACCGGTGAGTTTTTCTACCACGGGTTCTTCTTCAACTCGCGGTACAAAAATAGTTAAACCTCCCGGAACGCACTCAATAGAAACCGGAGTCATGCCAATGATTTCGCCGTCTACAACCACTTTTTGAGGCGGATCGGCACTGATTTTTACTTTTTTTGCCCGCAAATAACCGATGTCGTCGCGATCCGTAGGATTGCCGCTCAAAGCTGTTTGCAAAAGGTGATAAGAAGCTGCGATCGCCCCAGCTTTATTCTCAGGCGCCACCAGCGTCACGTCCAGCAAGCCGTCATCAAAAACAATCCCCGCCGGGCCTTGAGCTAAAATCGAAGTAGCCGGCGCTGCATTCGCCACTGTCACCGCCACAGCAGTAAGGCTGATAATTTTATCTTCGGTTTCGATTTCCGCTTCAAATCTTTCTAAATTGTTTAACTGTTTAATTCCTGAAAGAATGTAAGCCAGCATTCCCCAGCGATTCTTCATTTCGCGATCGGCTAGTTCGACAGTTTCTGCCTCAAAACCCACTCCCGCTAACAAAACCATCGGCATTTCACCGTTGCAAATCGCTGCATCCACCACCCGTGTCAACCCTCCAAAAATAGTGGCGCAAGCGGTTTCAATTGTATTCGGAATATCTAAAGCATTAGCAAAAGCATTAGCCGTTCCCCGCGAAATAATTCCTAAAGGAATATTTGTGCCGACAATCGCTCCAGCAACTGCTGATAATGTGCCGTCGCCCCCGCAAGCAATAATTTCCTCAACTCCTCTATCAACTGCTTCGCGGGCGATTTGGTCGGCGTCTAATTCGGGGGTTGTCAGCCGAATGTCTAAGTCAATAAAAGGCTCTAAAAGTTCCTGAATTCTAGCTAAGTCTTGGTGGGGGTCGCTGTTACCAGCGACGGGATTGAAAATTAGGCAAGCTGAACGTTTCATAGTTGATAATAGGTAATATGTAATGGGTAATGGCTGAACTGAAACTCTAGATTTTTTCGTTTCGTTTGTATCCAAGTTTCGATCGCGATCGCATCCCCCTTAATAAGACCCATTTTGACTGTTCTTATCCCCCCCTTATTAAGGGGAGTTAAGGGGGAGCAAGACTCAACTATAACCCTGATTTAGACATGGTTTTAACATTAAGTTAACACAAATGCCATGCCCGCTAAACTTCGACAACCCTCACCTATTTTTCAAAGGTTTAGTTAAGACTTGACAAAAGTCCACTCTAAGACTTCGCGGGGAGCTTTGTGCAACGCTTCCTTGATTTCCTTGTTGCTGTCGAACTTGACTTTATCCAAAAGGCACGCTTCGACGTTCACCGTAAACTTATCTTCTTCAAAAGGCCAAGGAGTTACAGTCACGAGTTCGTTGCTGTGCTGTACAATATCGTAGCGCTTACCGTCTGGGCCGACACTAATTTCTAAAGCTCGTTCTCCGGCGGGTAACTCGCGGCTGCAAAGAATTAATGATAGCCGATCGCACCACTGGAAAAAAGCATAAGCCGCCTTAGCATCTTCCTGAGAAATATTCAACTCTTTTTGCCATTTTTTTTGATTTTCCAGTTGTTCGTCCAAAAACTCGTCGAGTTCCTTCGACTCTCCCCGCTTTCCTTCATTGAGATAGCTCATGTGCATAGAAATCAGCATGGCTACCCACCTACCGCGATATAGGGAATTCTCCGTCATGGCTTTAATTTTCGGCAGAGAAGTTTCCGTCTGCAAGGTAAAATCAAAGGGCGCGCCCGCTTCAGTCAAAATATTTTCTTCCCATTCTTTCTCCAAATCGTCGTGATGCGAAATCGCCGCTATGGTTTCATAGAGGCGAACCGGAGATTTCGAGCGCTTCCACTGTCCGCCAAGTTGGGCGGCGAGCAAAGCATGGGCGCGGTGGTAAATAATTTCCCAGCCCGTTGCGGTTAAGTTAGCAATCATTGAATTTTTCTCCTGAATTAAATTGATACAAGTATTTTGTGCGAGCATTCGGATCTCGATCCCCTCTAACCTTAAAAAGGGGGAACCGGAATCGGTCAAAGTCCACCTTTTTAAGGGCGATCGAGACTTACAGAAAAACGAAAGTTAAATCACAAAAGGTTCGATCGAGATCTCCTGCCATTTCCCCTCAAATCGTTCAACAACCAAAGGTCGGATGCGGAACTTCGGGGGACACCCATCGAGAACATCAATCCGCAAACACGAATAAGGACGGCGTTTGTGGGAACCTTGACCGCTGCGGCCGACAAATAGCAAAGATTCCGCTACCCGCCGGCTGGCTGTTTCGGAACCAGACTGCCGCGCCAACCGATAAGCTTCGGGACTCAATGCTTCCTGCAACATCGGCCCTTCCGGGCGCTGGCGGCGGAGACTGTGGCCGCTTCCCCCGCAGACAATCCAATTAATCCCAGAGTCGCCGTGTCCAGTATCCCCAGTCCGCAGGTATTCCAAACAGTGAGCGTGGCCCGTCAGCACCAAATCTACTAGCGGACGCCCCCGCGCCACATCCCCAACTGCATCGGCCACCGTGTCGAGGACCTCGCGCAATCGCCACCGAACCGCCAAAGTTTGAGCTTGATTCCACTTTGTTGCCTCGGTCACGTAGGGGGGATGGTGCAGGTAAATTACCCGCCCCCGCACCTCGGAATCGCGCCAAGAGTCAATCAGCCTTTTTTTCAGCCATTCGAGCTGTTCAACGTCGGTGGCGGCTGTTTTGTTGGGGGAGAGTTGTTTGTCAATATCCATCAACATTTCGTCAACTTGCTCTAATTTGGCGGCCAAGTCGTCTAGCTGTTCGGCTTCATCGGGAATTTGGGGGTTGAGCCGATCGCACATTTCGAGCATTACCAATTTTTCTTGTTCCAATTTCTGGCGATCGAGTTCCAAATTCTGGCGGCGAATGTCGCCCTGTTTGGTTTTCGGGATCGGTAATGGTTCGTTGAAGGTGTTGGAGTCGAGGGCGAAGAAGTCGATGCCGCCGCTGCGGAAGGTGTAGTAGCGGTTGGGTAAGCGGGTAAAGCGTCCGGGTTGGTAGCGGAGGCAGCGGCCTGTGCTGGTGCTGGCGGTGTAGTGGGCGTCTAGGTGGCGATCGAGTTCTCCCGGCATTTTGTGAGCTTGCAGGTAGTCGAGAAAAGCTTTGGCGTATGTATTTCCGCGATCGGAACCGCGCCAGCCGACATCGAGATCCAACTTGGAACCCAACAGCCGGCGCAGCGGCAAAGCTGTCGCCGACAGAAGGCCGTAGACTATCGGCAAGTCGTAATAGTCGTGGTTTCCCGGTACGGGCAAAAACGGAAAATTAAACACCATGCGATCGTAGGCAATGCGAGAGGGATGCTCGCCGCCGACTATAAATTCTCGGTAGGGGCGAATAAAGTTTTGCAAGTAATATTCGCTGGAACCGACGAGATAAACTACATCGCCCGTGTGGAGAACGAAACGGCAAGTTTCGCGCTCGGAGACCATCTGTTCGGCAATCTGTCGCTGGGGATTGTAGCCTCGGTGATTTCCCGTGCCGCTGTCGCCTACGACTAAAAACGAAAACTCTGGAGAGTCGGTGGTTGGAGATTCTAAAACCATCCGAGTTTGGTCGATTCCCCGATGGACGATCGACTGTTCTTGCCACCGCACCCGCTCGTTCATTTTGCGGATTTTGACTTTTATTTGCGGGTCGGAAACGAATTTCAATTCACCTCTTCTCCAAAATTGCTGAGTTCCTAGTTAATAGTGTAGCGATCGGGCGAGTTTTTACATCTCTCTAAAAGCTGAAAATCGACGCGCGGGCAGTCAGAAACAGGGTTTTTTACGAGAATACAGCGTTAAAACCGACAGCAACGGCCAAAAACCCGGTTTCTTTGGTTTTGATGCGATCGCCCCGTCTCTCAACTAAAATAAGATTTTGTACGAGGCGGTGCTGTTTGTTGTTGCCGAGGACGAGGGCATCAATCAAGGACGCGGGAAGATAACACTAAGAATGCTAGCCAACTACAGCGAACTCTAAATACGAGAGAGTAATTATCGCTCTTTGCGGTTTGATTAGATTGAGAGTTGGAGCTTTAGTTTTAGCTAGTTAATAGCTGACACAATTATCAAAAAACGAATAAATCCATCGATATTTATTCACCACTTTTTAACTAAAATTGTTTCTAATTCTTATGCGATCGTCAAATCTAGGTGAAGTCAAGTGGCTATGCAAATTGTGCACAATTTTGTCCCAATGAGCCATTTAGTTTGTGCCCAGATGTCTAGTGTTTTTGCGAAATAGTTTTAACGTTCTGCACTGGAGGGATTCAACCCCCTAATCCTTTCATCCCCGCAACTATTGCCGAGGAGTGTTCAGGTTTTATTTGGTAATCTTAATCCACACTCAAGGCATCGAACCACTGTAAAATCCGATTCCATGCCCACCACCGATCGCTATCAGCAAATTCATTCTGACAACGTTTACTACTGATATGCCCAACATGACCGCCGTAGGCTGTCACCACTAATTCTAAGGCAGGATTGTTCGCGCTAATGGCTTGTAACTCAGAGACAAGCACCGGATCAAACATCGGATCATCTGCTGCATAAAGGATGTAAGTGGGTTTTTTGAGGTGAGGCAAAATGTGTAGAGCGCTGCTAGCCTCATAGTATTCTTCCACAGAGGAGAAACCTAACGGGCCAATTACCAGTTCATGGTCAAAGCCCCAAATGCTGTTGGCGCGTTCAATAGCGGCAGGATCGATCGCCCCTGGATGCGATGCGGCGATGTTTTTTGCTAGTTTTTTTAACTGTCGCGCGATCGCTTTTTCTAAAAATTTCCCCCACTCATCTTTAACTAGATAAGACAGAGAACGGTTCGAGTCCAAGCTGGGGCAAATTACTGCCGCACCTGCTAGTTCTGACTCTTCGATCCCTAAGTCAGGCCCCCAATCTGCGATCGTCTGAGCTGATTTTACGGCCCACAAGGCTAATTGTCCGCCCAGGGAATAACCCGTGAACCAAAAAGGCGCGGGACATCCCATTTCTTTAGCAGCAGCAGCAATCCGAACGAAATCTTCGCCTTCGTATAGGCCATCAGAAGTCAGGGTGGGAGAGAGTTGGGCAGTTTTGCCGTGAGCTCGCCAGTCAAATAACACCACTGCACAGCCTTGGGCATAAGCTTTACGGCCTAATAGCTTGAGATACCATTGATTATCCAGATCGCCAGTAATGCCGTAAGTGCCGACAATGGTATATCGGGGATTTTCGGGGATGGCAACCCAGCCGAAAATCGGGACTCCACAGGCACCAGTAAAGATGTGTTCTCGGTAAGGGGGTTCTGGGTAAGCGATCGTCTTTTCCCAGCGGCGACTAGCCCTTAATGCGGTGTACAACGTCATTAATAGGCCGTTGTTCAGCAGCCAAGGTGGAGTATAGGCAATGGTCATAAGCGAATGTCGGAAATGTCTGTCTTGTTGATGGGATTTTTTTACTTGACAGGTTGGCTATTCTAGCGAATAACCCTGAAAATCGCAATACTTTTTGAGTAAATGCACTCAAGGGCGAAGTCAAGCCAAAATATTAATGGCTATTTATTTGGAACCATTTATTGGCGAATAGAGAAGAATGCCAGCTAACGAGGTTTAGCATATTGTAGCCGATCGCCCAAACTACAAACAAAAACCTGGTTACTTTCAGAAACAGGGTTTCTGAGTCTTGCATCCCCGCGCAGATGTACAATAGGACGATCGCACTCTCCGACTCCAAGCGCGATCGATCCCTACACCCTGGCCCAAGTGGGCAACATCAGATAGAACGCAGTAAAAAAATATAAAATGGAAGCAATACAACTGTCTTTATTCTCAAACGAGGAAGAATTAATTCCTACCAAAAAGCAGAAGAAAGCAAAATTAGGGCGTTACGAACGCATCCAACGCGAACTAGAAGCAAATGACTGCGATCCGTACAAGATATTCATTGATGTTGAATCTCAGTCACTGCCAAAATCAGACTATACATTTGTCGATCTTTTTTGCGGTGCGGGCGGCATGACCCAAGGTTTATTGCAAGCAGGTTTTCGACCAGTAGCAAGCGTTGAAATTAATCCCATCGCATCGGCAACTCATACAAAAAACTTTCCCGATTGCCATCACTTGTGCGACGATATAAAAAACTTAAATCCCCAAAAGTTGCTCGCTGAAATTGGTTCGCCAGAAGTTCATGTTGTTGTAGGCGGACCGCCGTGTCAAGGCTTCTCAGTTGCAGGAAAACGCGACCCCAACGACCCTCGAAATCGCCTCTTTAGAGAGTTTGTCCGCGTTGTCTCTGAAATACGTCCTTGGTATGTTGTCATGGAAAACGTACCCGGAATATTGACTATACAAAAAGGAGCTGTTAAGCAAGCCATTTGCGAGGCTTTTCAGGAAATTGGCTATCCCCATATGTCCGTTGCTGTTCTTGAATCAGCGGCTTATGGAGTCGCGCAAATCCGCCCGCGAGCCATTTTTATTGCCAATAGATTTGGGCTGCCAAACCCCTATCCCAAGCCGCAATTGTTACCCGAACAATACAAAGCGATTGAGTCAGCAATTGATGATTTACCTGAGTATACTCCCATCCCAGAAATCAACCACGAATGGACTCGTCATTCTGTTCAGTACATGGAAAGACTTGCTCAAGTTCCAGCAGGCGGTTCTTTGTATGAAAGCTACGCCGATGCTTTCAAGCGACAGTATCCGGGAAAACCGAGTATGACTGTTAAAGAAAATCACGGCGGCACTCATATTCATCCTTATCTTAATCGCGTGATTTCAGCTCGCGAGATGGCTAGATTGCAAAGTTTCCCGGATTCATTTATTTTTGAAGGTTCAATGAAAAAGGCAATGTGGCAAATTGGAAATGCCGTGCCGCCCCGTTTAGCAGAGTGTATCGGCTTTGCACTTATTCCATACTTGACTGATATTGCGCTTAACCAGCCTAGCTTAGTTACTGTTAAACCTCCCGAACAGATTCAGCTAGTTTTTGATTGAGAGCATTTCGCCAAGTTTCAAAATCATACCAGCCGCATCCTGTGCAGCCTTCCTCAGCTTCAGCGCCGCGCTGATGTATGGAAGGCCAGTCTTCGCCTCTTTCATACCAAAACTTGATTCCGAAAGGTGTGCCTCTTTTCCCTGTTTTGATGCAGCGTTCACAACTTCGAGATTTTAGAAGATTGTGATTGCCTGAAGCATCTTTTTTGAGCAACTGAAACTTTGCCTTGATTTCAGATTCGCTCATAGATGCCAGGTGTGGTGGCTCATTATCTCCCCAACGCTCCATTGGGAATCTATGGTCAATTACTAACTCATGAGCTGCTCGTTTTCTCTGTTCGATTACATCTGTATAAAAGTAAACTTCGAGAATTCTTTTTACCAGAGAAGCGGGTATGTTAGCAGCAGAATTTGCTGATTTAATTTCTCCTGTCCACAAATCGCCTAAACGTGTTGCCTGACAAGTTTGACAGTATCTCTTTTCTGTTACAATAACCAGACCGGGGCGCTTCCTTGTTCCGCGCTGCAATCCCTGAATTCCGCCACCGCCAGCATATTGAGCTGATGCTATCTGTTTGCCTTCGCACTCCCGACAATGCCATTTTTGGTCTGAGAGGAGATTAAAGACTTTGAATTGAGTTGAGTCTTGTTTTAATTGAGCTTTAATTGTGCTTGCTAAATCTTGATTGTTCACTCTACGTTTTCCGCTTCTATTTCTAGATTTTCGAGAAGATTGGAAACTGTTGTGCCCAAGCCGGTAGCTAGACTTGCAATTGCAGTGATGGACGGGTTTCTGACTCCGCGTTCGACTCCAGATATATAGGTGCGGTCTAAATTAGCCCGCATTCCAAGCTCCTCTTGCGAAATTCCCAACGCTGTCCTGCGTTGCTTTACGAGATGACCTAAAGCACGCAGAATCTTCTGTTTCGATCGACTCATCTGGCAATTGTCAGTCTCTGCGGACTATCAGTCTACGGACGATGTGTCACATATCTGAAAAGTTTGATCGCCCCAAATTCCCCATCCCGACTGAAGACAGAGGCCTCGCAGAGGTACAATAGGACGATCGCATTCCCCAACTCCCACCGTGATAGAGCGCTACACCTTGCCCGAAATGGGCAACATCTGGACTGAAACCGCCAAACTGAAAAGCTGGCTGCAAGTAGAAATCGCTGTCTGCGAAGCTCAAGCCGAACTCGGCTACATCCCCGCCGCCGCAGTCGAAGAAATCAAAGCTAAGGCTAATTTTGACCCCAAAAGAGTCCTCGAAATTGAAGCCGAAGTCCGCCACGACATGATCGCCTTCTTGACAAATGTCAACGAATATGTAGGCGATGCCGGCCGCTACATTCACCTCGGCTTAACCAGTTCCGATGTGCTCGATACCGCTTTGGCGCTGCAATTAGTCGCCAGCGTCAATATTTTGTTAGAACGTGTCGAAGAATTGAGTCAAGCTATTCGCTATCAGGCTCAACAGCATCGCAATACCGTCATGGTTGGCCGATCGCACGGAATTCACGCCGAACCCATCACCTTTGGCTTTAAACTAGCAGGATGGCTGGCAGAAGTGTTTCGCAGCCGCGCCCGATTAGTGAATTTGCGATCGTCCATTGCAGTCGGCAAAATCTCCGGCGCAGTCGGAACCTATGCTAATATCGATCCGCGAATTGAAGCGATCGCCTGTCAAAACCTCGGACTCGAACCCGATACCGCATCGACTCAAGTCATTTCGCGCGATCGACACGCCGAATACGTCCAAACCTTAGCACTCTTAGCAGCATCGATCGAGCGTTTTGCAGTAGAAATCCGCAACCTGCAACGCACCGACGTTCTCGAAGTCGAAGAGTTCTTTTCCAAAGGGCAAAAAGGCTCATCCGCCATGCCCCACAAACGCAACCCGATTCGATCGGAAAGACTGACAGGAATGGCGAGAATCGTCCGCGCCAACGCCGTCGCAGCCTTAGAAAACGTAGCGCTTTGGCACGAACGAGACATCTCTCACAGTTCCGTAGAACGGATGATTTTGCCCGACAGTTCTACAGTAACTCACTTCATGTTAGTAGAAACCACAGACTTAGTAAAACACCTGCTAGTCTATCCCGAAAATATGAAGCGAAACATGAACCTTTACGGCGGAGTCATCTTCAGCCAGCGCGTGATGTTAGCTTTAGTAGAAAAAGGCACCAGTCGCGAAGAAGCCTACAAAATTGTGCAATCTTGTGCTCACGAAGCTTGGAACAAACCGGGCGGCAATTTCTACAATTTAATTGCTAAGGACGATCGGGTAACAGCTAAGATGACGACCAAAGAAATTGATGATTGTTTCGATCCGCAGTATCAATTGAGGCACTTAGATTTAGTGTATCAGCGCTTGGGAATTTGAGGAGAATTAACAATTAAATCAGATCGATCATTCTCGTGCTTGTCGGATAGTCGGACAGTCGGACAGTCCGCCGAGGGTTAAAACCCCCGTCTCATAGCTAAAGTCGGTTAAAACCGACTGAAAGACTCATAAAATAAAAGTTTTAGAGAAATATTTCAGTCCTCTTCAGAGGACTTTAGCTATGAGACAGGGGTTTCAAACCCTGTTGGTCTGGCGGGATGACAGACAACACGAAAAGCGCGAAAATTCCCCAAAATATCAAATGTAAAAACTCTATTAAATATCCCCTTAACAGAGCTATGAAATTAAACCGATTTACAAGATATCTAATTGTATTTATCCTCGTATTACTATCTACAACCACCCTCAATTATACAAGATCGATTCGCGCCCAGGAGCCGCCACAAGTGCAAATTACCCAACCAGAAACAAACCCAGTAGTACCTGAAAGTATTTTCATGAGTCAACTTCCCAGTGGGGCGCGACTGGTTGACATCCGCACCGTAAATCCCAACATTCGCCTCGATATCCGATACGCCACTACTAACAATTTCTTGAAACGAAAACTTTACCCTATATCGAAATGCGCTTTGAGAAGTTCTGTTGCTCAACAGTTAGGGCTAGTTCAAACAGATTTGGAAAAAATCGGATTGGGTTTGAAAGTTTACGATTGCTACAGGCCTTTCTCTGTGACTAAGCAAATGTGGCAAGCTTGGCCA
Source organism: Microcoleus sp. Pol12B5 (assembly GCF_036701335.1). NCBI lineage: Bacteria > Bacillati > Cyanobacteriota > Cyanophyceae > Oscillatoriales > Microcoleaceae > Microcoleus > Microcoleus sp. Pol12B5. Next base: position 135,419 of record NZ_JAUBQQ010000004.1, read on the forward strand.
GATCCGCGCTATGTTGCTAATCCTGCTAGGGGTTCGCGGCACAATCGCGGTGCTGCTATTGATTTGACTTTAGTCGATCGCACTGGCAAAGAATTAGAAATGCCTACACCTTACGATGATTTTACCGAAAAAGCTCACGGAGATTATCAAGGCGGCAGCGCAGAATCTCGGAAAAATCGTCAAGTGCTTAAGGATGCGATGAAAAAACACGGATTTATCGGTATCACAACTGAATGGTGGCACTTTGATTCGGAAGATTGGCAGAAATTTGCGATTCTTGATATATCGCTTGGAACGATTCCTTAATTATACTATTGATTAAAAGTCGCCGATCCGGTTAGGGAGACGGCAGTGCCGTCTCCCTACCTATATCAGCAAAATTATCGCAATTTTACCGAAAATTCGTATTCGTATCCTCGGAAATTCGAGTCTAATTGTAATGTGTAATTGCCTGTTACTGGCACTTTTCCACTCCACTCTGTTTCATTGCCTTGATAAGGCTCTCCGGCTAAAAGTTTGCCACCAGGAGTTATAATTTGCGGGAAAACATCTTTCCGATTCTTAACAGTCATTGTTTGACCTTTTCGGGCGCGAATCCGGTAATAGTGGCTGCCTCCGCCGATAATTCGACCTTTAACAATTGCCTCATCTCCTCCCCGCCGAAAATTAATCTGCTGGTTGACGTTAGAACAACTGCTTTCGGTGCGGTTTTTGGCAATCCAACCGGGCGGATCGTTAATTCGCAGCCAACCGTTTTGTTCTTCGACGACTGAAACAAAGGTATTATTTTTAAGTCTTCCTACTATGTTGCTGCCCCTTACTTGCGGGCTCGATCGCACATTTAGCGGTGGATTCGGATCGCTGACTACAGCTTGGCTGATTTTGCAACCCGAATTTGGCGGTGTGACAACTACTGGCTCAACTTTTGGTCCAGAAACTCCTCCAACTAGCGAGGATTGAAGTGCTGGGGTTTTTGCAGGTTGGGGTTCGGATTTCGGAGATTGTGTGGCCTGCGTTTGTGCTTGCAGAGGTTCTGGTTGCCGAAATTCAGGGTTGTTCGTCGGCCCTGCAATCTGGTTTGTGGTGGATGCCGGTGATTCTGCAAGGGGAGGATTGGATTGTTTCATCGCACCCGACTGTATAGTTGCAACAGCTACTCCCACCGCTGTTGCCACTCCTGCTAAGCTTACTGTGATGATTTGAGCTTTCGTAAATGACATAAAAAACCCTCTCTGTATCTATACTAATAATTTTTGTTTGGGAGTTGGGGCGATCGCCAGTTAATTTATAGTGGAAATACCTAGTGCGGGCCACAGGGTCAGGATTTTTAGATAAAATTTCAGATCCATAATTGTCGCAATAATTTGAGTCAATATATACTGGACGCCTATACTGATGGTAATCTTGCTCTGGGTTATTTGCGCGCAAATTTGCGAAAGTAAGCGTTCAGCGCGAGGTACATAAAATGTCAAAATTGATTCCTCTGAGATTACAACCGCCTCGCGATCGATTGTTGGAGGAGGTGAAGCAGGAAGTCCAAGCAGGACGATCGCAGTGTTTGCACGCCGCTGTACTGGCTAACCTCAGTCAAGACTCGTCGCCAACGGGTGTTAACCGCTGTTGGGATGTGGAAGTGAAAGCCGGCAACCGTCCGAGTTTTCGGCTTCCTCCCAAAGCCAGCATTGCTAAAGTGTTCGATCGCAGCGGTGGCAAATTGGTAATTTTGGGAGCCACGGGTGCAGGCAAAACTACAACGCTGCTAGAATTAGCTCGCGTGTTAATTTCCCGCGCCCAAAAAGATGCTAGTTTTCCAGTACCAGTGCTGTTTGAACTCGGATCGTGGAAAGCAGAATCCGGGGCGATCGCCGATTGGTTAATTGCTCAACTTCAGTTCAAATACGGCATCTCTCCTACTGTCGGCAAAAAATGGCTTGCCGAACAAAAATTGCTGCCTCTCCTCGACGGCTTGGACGAAGTAGAAACCCACCGCCAAAATAGCTGCATTCAAGCAATTAATCAATTTGTTGAAAGCGAATTTAGACCCAAACATTTAGTAGCTTGCAGCAGTTTTGATGTTTACAAAAACTGCGATACTAGATTTCGCCTGCAAGCAGCGGTTTTATTGAAACCTTTAACAGAAACTAAAATCCAAAATTATTTGCTAGAAGCCAGAAGCCGCGAACTTTGGTACAGCATTGAGCATGAGCCGGAGTTGTTGAAATTGGCAAAAGTTCCCTTGCTTTTGAGCATGATGGCTTTGGCTTACGACGATATTTTAATTGAAGCTTGGAAGCGCATAACTTCCGCAGAAGAACAGCGCAAATATCTGTTAACTGCCTATATTCGCCATCAAATGACCGGGCAAGTCAAGCAGTATCCCAGAGGTAAGGAACTGCGGCCCGAACAAATTCGCCACTGGCTGGGATGGTTGGCGAGAAGGATGGAAGAGCAAGGAATTCAAGAATTTTACCTCGATCGCATACCGTCTAGCTGGCTGCAAACAGCCGATGAACGGCGCAAGTATCTGTTTGGAGTTAAGCTGGTGGGCGGGCTGATTTGGGTGATTTTGGGATTAATTGCCACCCTACTCTCCGGGTCGATTTGGGGAATAATTGCGGGGGCTGTTGCTGCGGTAATTAGTGCTTTTTTGCCGGGACTTCCCGGAATTGAAAGTTTTATATTGCGCCTCGTGCTGTGGTCGAACGGCTACATTCCTTGGGATTACAGGCGTTTTCTCGATGCTGCGACCGATCGCTTGTTGCTGCAAAAAACTGGCGATCGGCGTTATCGATTTATTCACGATTTATTGCAAAAACATTTTTCGGAAATCTAAATGCCAGAGCTTGACATAATTAAATAATTATGATAATGGGTTGCCTATTATGCACGGTTCCATTGCCGAATTTGCGATCGACTCCTAGATCGACACCCCCAAAAGGTTAAGATTCTAATCTGACCCTCCTGCAATCATTCCTTCACCTCCTATGGCAGAAACCTTATTGTTCAACGCCCTCCGCGAGGCGTTAGACGAAGAAATGGCCCGCGACTCCGCCGTATTCGTACTCGGCGAAGACGTAGGTCAATACGGCGGTTCCTATAAAGTCACCAAAGACCTCTACAACAAATACGGCGAACTTAGAGTGCTCGACACCCCGATCGCCGAAAATAGCTTTACAGGCATGGCAGTAGGCGCAGCAATGACGGGACTCCGGCCGGTCATCGAAGGCATGAACATGGGCTTTTTGCTGCTGGCCTTCAACCAAATTTCCAACAACGCCGGAATGCTGCGCTACACATCCGGTGGCAACTTCAAAATGCCCATGGTAATTCGTGGGCCGGGCGGCGTGGGCCGGCAACTCGGCGCGGAACACTCCCAGCGGTTAGAAGCATATTTCCAAGCAGTACCGGGTTTGAAAATAGTCGCCTGTTCGACTCCCTACAACGCCAAAGGACTCTTAAAATCAGCCATCCGCGACGATAACCCGGTTCTGTTTTTCGAGCACGTCCTTCTTTACAACCTCAAAGAAAATTTGCCAGAAACAGAATATTTAGTGCCGCTGGACAAAGCAGAAATTGTGCGATCGGGCAAAGATGTCACCATCCTGACTTATTCCAGGATGCGGCACCACGTCTTGCAAGCCGTGCCCGCCCTGGTAAAAGAAGGTTACGATCCAGAAGTAATCGACCTAATTTCTCTCAAACCCCTGGACATGGAGACAATTGGCGAATCCATTCGCAAAACTCACAAAGTAATCATTGTAGAGGAGTGCATGAAAACAGGAGGCATTGGTGCCGAACTCATTGCTTCGATTAGCGATCGATTTTTTGACGAACTCGACGCACCGGTTTTGCGCCTGTCTTCACAAGATATTCCCACACCTTACAATGGGAATTTGGAAAGACTGACAATTGTCCAGCCTACTCAAATTGTCGAAGCCGTCCAAAAAATGGTAGCTTTGCGAGTATAAATAGTGATTAGTCAGTAGTCATTGGTTGACTGTTGACTGTTGACTGTTGACTGTTGACTGTTGACTGATGACTGATGACTGATGACTACAATCTGCCAACCGCCAACTGCCAACTGACAACTGCCAACTGACCAATGACTAATAATTAAATATGCAAAAACAACGTTCAATATTAGCCCTAATTTTTGTTTTAATCATCGCCGCTATTACTGTAATAGTAACAATTCCGACGCGGCTGGGATTAGACTTGCAAGGAGGATCGCAACTCACAATTCAGGTAAAAACTACCCCCACGATTCCCAAAATAGACCAGGGAATGTTAGAAGCTGTGCGGCGGATTGTCGAAAACCGGGTTAACGGTTTGGGAGTTTCCGAAGCATTAGTCCAAACAGTAGGAGAAGACCAAATTCTCGTGCAGTTGCCCGGAGTAAATGACCCGCAGCAAGCAGAACGAGTTTTGGGCGGCACGGCAAAGCTAGAATTTCTGGAACAACTGCCTGGAACAGAAGCACAATTAGCCATTGAAAGGCAGTTGCAGCAGGAATTGCTGGTCAAACAAGCAGAATTGAAAACCAGCCCTAATGAGGCAGCAATTAAAGAAAATCAGGCTGCTTTGAAAAGAAGCAATGAGGCGATCGCCAAACTCTTCAAAAGCAGCGGACTCGGTGGCGAAAACCTCAAAGACGCTCAACCTCAACCCTTGGCCTCTGGGAACAACTGGAACGTTGCTCTTGTTTTCGATACCAAAGGAGGCGAACTCTTTGCCCAACTCACTAAAAATTTAGCGGGAACCGGACGCAGTATCGGTATTTTTCTAGACGAAAGAATGATCAGTTCTCCAGTCGTCGGCGTTGAATTTGCCCAGACAGGAATTACTGGTGGGAGTGCCGTAATTCAAGGCAACTTTACAACGCAAGAAGCCAACGATTTGGCAGTGCAATTGCGCGGTGGTGCTTTGCCTGTGCCGGTCGAAATTGTAGAAAACCGTACTGTCGGCGCTAGCTTGGGTAAAGACAGCATTCAAAGCAGTATTAACGCAGGTATCGGCGGCTTAATTTTGGTCTTGATTTTCATGGTTGCCTACTATCGACTCCCCGGCGTAATTGCCAATATTGCGCTGTTAATTTATGCTCTGTTAACTTGGGCAGCTTTCGTGCTCTTGGGAGTGACATTAACGCTGCCGGGAATTGCTGGTTTTGTGCTCAGCATCGGGATGGCTGTGGATGCTAATGTGCTGATTTTTGAGCGCACGCGAGAAGAGTTGCGGGCGGGGAAATCGCTTTATCGATCGGTCGAATCGGGTTTTTACCGGGCTTTTTCCAGCATTTTAGACGGCAACGTCACAACAGTTATTGCTTGTGCTGCTTTGTTCTGGTTAGGCGCAGGTTTAGTTAAAGGGTTTGCTGTAACTCTGGCATTGGGCGTATTAGTGAGTATGTTTACTGCGCTCACTTGCAGCCGCACTCTGCTGTTCGTAGTATTGAGCTTTCCAGCATTGCGGAAACCTCAGTGGTTCTGTCCTAATTTGTCGAAAACTGCTAATAGTTAACAGTTAACAGTTGACTGTTGACTGTTAACAGTTGACTGTTGACTGTTAACTTCTTCCTTCTTACATCCGTTACACAATCCGTTGCCGAACTTCCCTATTCCTTCAAATTATGAAATTCAGTGTAATCAAATATCGATCGCTCTGGTGGAGTATTTCCGCCACTATAATCCTCGCAGGTATAGTGTCGATGGCGATTTCTTGGACTCGTCCCGACATCCGCGCACCACTGCGCCCCAGTTTGGACTTTATCGGCGGCACTCGGCTGCAATTTGAACTCGACTGCACGAAACCGGAAAATTGTAAACCCATCGATCTTGCTGCTGTCCGCCAAGTCCTGGACACCCAAGGTTTGGCCGGTAGCAGCATTCAAGTTATCGGCAAAGAACAGCGCGGTTTGTCGCTGCGAACAAGAACTTTGGATGTCGAACAGCGGACTAACTTGCAATCAGCTTTGAGCGAGAAAATAGGCGCTTTTGCTCCTCAATCTACTCAAATTGATACGGTTGGGCCTACCCTCGGTAAACAATTATTTACTTCGGGATTGTTGGCTTTATTTCTTTCCTTTGCTGGAATTACGGTTTATCTAACATTCCGGTTTCAGTTGGATTATGCCTTTTTTGCTTTCGTTGCTCTCTTCCACGACGTGTTGATTACTCTTGGTGTTTTCTCGTTTTTGGGTTTAGTTCAAGGAGTGGAAGTTGACAGTTTATTTGTGGTGGCGCTCTTGACAATCATCGGTTTTTCTGTTAACGATACAGTAGTAATTTACGATCGCGTGCGAGAAGTAATCAAGCTAAATCCGGGACAGTCGATCGATCAAATTGTCGATGATGCGGTCATGCAGACCCTAGGAAGGTCGATTAACACGACGTTTACCACGCTGCTGACCTTGTTTTCAATCTTTTTGTTTGGCGGCGAAACCCTCAAATACTTTGCTTTAGCATTGATTGTCGGTTTTATTGCGGGTGCGTATTCGAGTATTTTCGTTGCCAGCACGCTGCTAGCTTGGTGGCGCAGTCGCACCGGCCACTCTATCCCCGTCCCCGCAGAAGGAATCAACCAGTCAGAGGAAGTTTAGTTGACTGTTAACGGTTAACTGTTGACGGTTAACTGTTGACTGACTAATAATAAATCATTAATAACAAATGACAAATAACAAATGACAAATGACAAATAATATCATGTCCGATCGAGCGATTAAAAGGGCGGGTTTTGGAGATTGTCAATTATTGGCAGATATTTTTCGTGAACTCGCCTCTAGCTTATTAGGGGTAATCGACCGGACATAATATAACAAATAACAAATAACAAATGACTACTGACCAAACTTTTCAAATTGAAGTCCAAAGGCTTCACAAACTAACAGTTTACGGCCGCTGGTTAACAGTGATATTGCTATGGATTAGCGTAGGTTCTTTGAGCATTTGGGGTTTGCGCCACGAAATCGCTTTGTGGTTAGAACACTTCACTTGGGCAGCAGTGCGCTATGGTTTATCTTTTCATCGCTGGCCCACTCTCGGTTTAGGTTTGTGCTTGGGGATGACTTTGGGAGTGCTAACTTGGCAAAGTCGCAATATGGTGCGAGGATTGCCCCTGCGGGAAAAAGAGGGTTTGGAACAACAAGTTCGCCGCATTCGCCAACAGGGGCCAAGTCATCCTTTGTGGAAGTGGGTTTGCAAAGGTTCGCGGTAGCCGACGGGCCTTATTCTTTACTCTCAACCCAGAGGAACGAAAGTTTGACAAGAAGCGATTTCAACAGCCGAGTTCCTAACTTTTATTGCTTCTTCCTTCTTCATTCTTCATTCTTCCTTATTCCTTCTTCAGACTTCCTTCGGACTGACATCCGTTACATCCGTTACATCCCGTACATTGCTCGTTGCCGAACTTCCTTCTGCCATATCACGCAAAGCGAGGCAAAATCTGTGCTAGGGAAGACTGTTGAAGCGGAATTTCGATCGCAAATTCTGCTCCTTTTCCCGGTTCCGAAAAGCACTTCAATGTGCCGCCGTGTTGGTTGACAACAATTTCATAGCTAATCGACAGTCCCAAACCCGTTCCTTGGCCGACCGGCTTAGTAGTAAAGAAAGGGTCAAACAACCGCTTCCGAACATCTTCTGTCATCCCCGGGCCGTTGTCAGAAATTTTAATTATTACCTTTTTTTTCTCAATTAACTCTGTGCGAATCCGAATCGTAGGAATCAGGCGGGTAGACTTAGAAACTGATGATTGAGTCTTTGTACTAAACTGCTTTTCTTCGCCTGATTGCGACTTATTCGCGCTTTTTTTATCAAAAACTTCGTGTTTATTAGACTCAACAAGAGCGTAAATTGCATTAAGTAAAATATTCATAAATACCTGGTTGAGCTGTCCGGGATAGCACTGCACCAGCGGCAAGTCGCTGTATTCTTTGTAAATTTCGATCGCCTCCTGCCCCGGTTTCCCTTTAAGCTGGCTTTGCAACAGCATAATGGTGTTGTTGATACCGTCGTGAATGTTGACCTGCTTCATTTCAGCTTCGTCTAATCTGCAAAAATTACGCAGCGACAAAACGATGTCGCGCACTCTTTCTGCACCTTGCTGCATAGAATTTAAGACTTTCGGCAAGTCTTCTAGCACATAATCGAACTCGATTTTTTCTGCTTCCGCTTCAATTGCTGCGATGGGTTCGGGACAGTGCTGTCGGTAGATGTCGAGCATCCGCATTAAACCTTGCGTGTACTCTTTAGCGTGGTGCAAATTGCTGTAGATAAAGCCGATCGGATTGTTGATTTCGTGAGCTACTCCTGCTACTAACTGCCCCAAAGAAGACATTTTCTCCGTTTGAATTAGTTGAGTTTGAGTGCGCTGAAGTTCCAGCAGGGCAAGTTCGAGCTGTTGGGCTTGATGTCTCAATTGTGCTTGCGACTCGCGCATCGCCACGGTTGATAACTCGTGAATTTGCAACTGAGAAAGCAGTAGTTGGTGTACGTCTAAAAGTTTGTAAATTTCCGGTTCTACTTGTACTACAATTGGTTCGTGGATTAGTTCGGGCGATCGCTCCAAAGACTGCCGCACTGCCATCATAATTGAGGTTTCGCGATCGAGAACCAACATATCAGTTTTAGTAAAGCGGTAGAGTATGAACAAAGGCTGTTGAGAAAATAACTCCAAGCTGTAGGGGCGGCTCATGTGTTCAAAATAACGCCGCCGCGAAATCATCCCTATAAACTTTCCTTGCTGAGTGATGATGATGCCCGGAACTAAAGGGTTTGCTTGAAAAATTTTAGCAACTTCGTCCCCTGGACACTCAGATTCTAGGAGAAAGTCGTACAGGGTTAATTCCTGTAGAGTCGATCGCAAACCAAGCGGCGATTTTAGGGGACTCAACCCGTCAGTTTCATACACTGCTCCCTCCTTTGGTAATTGGCAGTTGCGATTGGCTGCTGGAGTCTTGCCTACTATTTAGAAGGCTTTTTCAACTCTTTTTATAGCTTAGTCATCAACTTTCCTCTGCTCCCTCGAATCCAGTTAATTCAGCAGGATTATTTTTTGCCTTAAATCGAGCTGGTGTCCCCCGAAACGATATTGCAGGTTAGATTGATTTAACAGCCGACACCCCTTTGAAGCCTGACTATGTATTGAGTTTTATATATCCAAGATTTTACTAATCCGAATATAACAGTCATAACTATTTTTAATGTTTGATGACATTAATTTGGTTCAGATGGATAAACATCTGCGACCTGTGGCAGTACATTTCGTATTACCCCTTGCGTAAAATTATATTACAATAAAACAAGAATAGTGACAAATCGGCAGCCGATCGCCCGATTTTAAAATTCAGGCAAAACAGGTTTCCGGCAATTGCTAATAAATCTCAATTGTCAGTTTTTTGGCACAAATGCCGATCGCACTCAACCCGAATATTGTATTGTAGGTAGTCTCCAAGCCAGGGAGACCCCATGGCGAGCTATTTGTCAAGTTCGGCAGCTTATACTTTAGCCATATCGAGACTCCAAAGCTTCACCAACGAACTTTTTCCCAGCCGATGTTAAAGTTGTGCGATCGCAACTAAAACTCATGCTCCACACATCCGCTTGATGTTCCTTAAAAATTTGCATAAAAGTACCATCTGGCTGCCAACTTGATATTTAAATTCTCTCGCTGGAAAATCCGAGACGGAGAATCAAGAGGAAGCAGAAGGAAATAATTGTATTTTACCCGACTTTTCTCCAACCTCCACTTCACTTTGAGGAAGTTGGTTTGGTTGCGATAATCTTTCGATCATTATTACTCCTCCTCCCCCTTGATTTTAGGCAATTCTCATTAGAAACTCTAAGATGTTGATTTGAGGAACCTCCGGGGGTGGGGTTTGGTTGGGCGATCGCACGGAGCTAAATTGAAATGACATTTGAGGAAAGTAAGCGACGGTTTCCATGTGCGGTTTCCCGAACGAGAGGTGGTAATTGTATACACGGCGGGACGATCGTACTTTCAGTACAATGTCAGTATTTCAACCTGTACACCTGTTGAGTCTGAGTCTCTGAGAGTGTAAAAGTCGCTCTCATCCTTTCGTTGTCGGGATTGGAGGTTTTTCAAGGGTGGGGCGGTGCGAGGGCCAGAAGCAGACAGTTAACTAAACGGCACAAGGAGACAGGGACAGATGGGATAAGCCCAGAAGCGAGAGAGTGAGAGAATTTTCATCATCATACCTTCATAAAATCACGACAACAGCACCAAGATCACCCAAAAGAATGATTGATTCAAAAAAAGTTGCGTGTTATATTTCAATATAATTCTATACAAAAATACTTTTACCTAAAAGGAGAACAAAAAATGGACACACCTACAGATCGCGAACAAGAACCTGTCGGGACAAGAGAACTCGAATCAATACCTGTATCTGAAAAAGTTTCTGCCCAAAAAGTTACTGAGGTTAATTTTGAAACGACTCCTTTAGAAACCCCCGCTTATACTCAGCAAAAAGTTAGCGTCGAGGAGGTGAAAATTAACGGCGACGATTTGGTTGCTAAAGTTAAAGAACTGATTCACGAAGGAAATATCCGCCGCATCATTATTAAAAATGAAGAGGGACGGATCTTAGTAGAAGTTCCTTTGACAGTGGGAGTAGTCGGTGGAGTAATCGGTGCGGCATTGTTTCCAGTCATTGCAGCAGTAGGAGCGATAGGTGCATTAGTCGCTCACATGACCATCATCATTGAAAGAACAGAATAAAAAAAATTTAGTTGTTAGTAAGGCTCCTGTCCGGTGAATATCCCGTAATCAAGCTTGTTGGTAGTGAGTACGACTATCCTCTGTTGATTGATGAGAAAAAACTTGTCTTTATTACTAAAAACTTAATTATGGCTATCTAACCGGACTTAAACACATTTCAAGCACAAACGGGCTTTATAAATATAGCACTCCTAAATGAGTCGTAATTTTTTTACGACTCATTTAGGAGTGCTATATGCTTGCACACTAAGCAGTATAAATAACTCATTTAGCCGATATTCTTTGTTGAAGTACGGCTAATCCTATCCCTTTGGGGCGTTGCTGAATCACTCTGAGGGTAGAGCCTGGTTAATACCTTAACGAGTTACATTGGATACAAATGAAGGAAAAACCAAAAGTTCTCTAAACTCCCTAAGCTAAAAGCTGTTAAGCATTTAAACTCATGAGCCAAACACCCAACGCTTACACCTGAATTTTGACAGTAAATCAAAATAAGTGATTTAAATGCTCAACAGCTTAGCTCAAGTTTTCAAAGCAGAGCATCTCCTACAGACAAATATTTTTTGAATAGTTGTGCCCAAGATAATTATGAAACCTAACGAAGAAAATAGCTCTAGCCGTGAAATTCATCAAGAAGTTCACACCGATGCAACTAACGGTCACGTCAGTACAACGCGAACCACTACAAATGTTCCGAGTACAACGGGTAAGGCTTCTAAAGAAGCAGCTCATCACCAAGGTTATGTACAGGGTGAAATGGCCGAAAACCACCGCCAAGTTGGAGTCCAAGAAGTCCGCGATAACGAGAATGCTGGTCGCGGGTTACTGTTAGGGCTTCTTCTGGCTTCTTTGGTAGGCTTAGTTCTCGGCAGTGTATATTACTTCAATCGGGGTGAGGAGGCTCCTACTCCTACCGCTGCTCCTGTGATTGTTGTACCGAAAGCGAATCAGCCTTCAGCAACACCAGCTCCGACTCGGACTATAGAGAGAGAAAAAACGATCATTCAAAAGATTGTTCCGGTTCCGGTTCAACCATCTCCAGTTCAAAAGGCTACGCCGACTCCTCAACCAAGTCCCGCTCAACAGGCAACTCCGACTTCTCAACCAAGTCCGGCTCCCAATATCAATATTACAATTCCAAATTCACAGCAGCAAGATGCACCCGCTCAACAAGCAGCGCCGTCTCCATCTTCGCCGTCAAATAATACCAATACTACGGTTCCGAATTCGCAGACGGAGCCAGATTCCACTCGACCAACTCCAGCACCTGAGAGTTCAGCTACTCCATCTCCAACTCAAGATGATGGTGCTTCTGGAGCAGGTACCAGCGGCTCAACTAATACGGAAAGCCAGAGCGATTCTAATCCTACAGATACGGCTGTACCTGAGAGCAACTCCGGCGCAGAGGGTGCGACTGGTTCACCGCAATAGAAGTTGGATGTCGAATTAGTCCGCCTGGGGTTCAAACCCCAGACTCATAGCTAAAGTCCTTTAAAGAGGACTTTTTTTTATGGTTTAAACTGAAATCTTGCACCATTGTCAATAAGTCTGCTATGGGCGGGATCTCCTGCCCAACCCCTACTCCCCACAAGAAAACTCATTCTTCGTGGAACGGGCCCCAGATCCCGTTATTGAGAATGGTGCAACATCTCAGACTAACCGGACATTGTGGCTGAGCTCAAGAAACCTGGTTTATGCGATGGAAAACCTTTTAAGATTGTGCCAACCTCTCCTAAGAAACAGTTTGGTGAACTAATTTAACTTTCCCTAAAGCCGTCTTCCTGCTGTCAAAGAGTTTCATCACGCCGGAGGAGATGGTCTCGATGACATCGGGAGCGCAGTAAGAGAGAAATTCTTCGGAGGAAGTAGGGTCGGCAAAAAACTCTTGAGCTTTCTTCAAAAAGTTTTCTGTTTCAGCAAAGCCGATAGATTTGATAATAAACGTAGCTACGGGAGAGTTTTTAATATCATAGGGAGATTCTTGATTTCGTCCTATTGCTAACAAATTTAAAACCTCTTTTTCCAACTGAGTTTCTAATGGGTAGGCGATCTGTTTGTTGGGCAAGTAATCCTCCAAAACCGAGGTCTTAAATCCGGGTGCACGCAATTCTCCCATCATAGTAGAAAGGGGAATATCGCGACCCAAACGGTAGGAAAGAGCTTCTAAAATGGCGATAGTAATTAGCTTGACCCCCAGATAAAGTTTAGCAACTTCGATATTTTTGCGAGTTCTGGCAATCAGGTTAGCGTAGGTTTCATCGTCCGGCTCTTGCATAAACTGCTGGAAAACCAGTTCGGGTTTGAGGAAGTTCAAAAATCCTTCCATTTTTTGCAGAGACCTGCGATATCCGGCAACAGTATAGGAATTGACATGGATCAATTCGTGGTTGGTTTCTGGCATCAAGTTCCAGGTATTGTCTAAGAAATTAGAGGAATTTGTAGAGGCAAAATTCTCGACATCCCGATTTGCTAATCTGACAGAACGCTTGACAATTTCTACGGTTTGGGCATCGCTCCATCCCCAGTTAAAATCGCGGTTCGCACTTACCAAACGCTGGTGCAAAAGTTCGATCGCGCTCAAACCGCTGGGCGAAACGGGACGAAAAGGGATAGTAGCTTCAATGCAAGCTGTTATCTCAGCGATCGTACTAGCTGGCAAAAAAGGCTCCAAAGATTTGGCAGCAATAACGGCACTCAAAAATTCGTTTTGGCCACCAAACGGAGAGAGAGTCTTGCCGGGAATAAACCCAAATACTGAGGCCACTAGCTGATACATGGCATCGTCGGGCAGTTCGGTTTCATCTCTAATAACTAACTGCGATCGCACTTCTTTGACAAAAGGACAAAGGGCGCTGCTAATATTGAAACTAACGCCCTGATCGACTTGCACGTACACGAGGTCGTGAAACAGCGCAGCCAGCACCTCGATCGGATCGACTGACCCCCCGACCTCAAAAATGTGTTCCGATGTGTGAAAGTAGCGCCAAGGCCCTCTCATCGTTTGAATAATTAGCTCAGCTATCTGCTCCAGCTTTGGAATGTCTACTCGACCTCCCAATTGCTCGATCGAGCTTACCAAGCAATCCAAGCACCGTTTTTGTTCTGCCAAAAGCTCCATTTACACACCTCCAGTGCATTCCCTGATTGTCTTGCGCTTGATTGAATGGTATCAAAACGCGCTGCGATCTTGCCATAATTCGTCACTCAAAAATTTCAAATTTTATGGTGAAACAGGGAGAGGGGGCGAGGGAAAGAGAAAGAGCGAGGGAGAGCGAGGGAGAGCGAGGGAGAGGGAGAGCGGGAAATTAAATATTAAAAATTCGGCCGTTGTGGAGATTCGGGCAACTTGGGCGATCGGTATCATAAATTACAGTAAAAATGATAAAAAGTGGGTAAAAACTTGATAAATTTTTGATGAAATTATGAGGGATTTTTGACAAAAGCTGTGGGTGGGTGTCCTTGACACCAGCATCAAACTGCGGTGGTATAAACACTGCGTCCGGCCTCAGAATAAGATTCCTAGACTTGCTGATAAACTTCTTGATATTCGCGCTGATACACTTGAGTTGATTAGCTTTCGGGCAGTGTGCCTAAAGCTTCCTCGATCGCCACTTTAACTGCTGCCTTGGTTTGCTGTCACCTCTCCCACTATAACAGTAACAGAACTTACACAACTGTCACCAGTGCTCCTGGCACCATGCCGCACAAAATCCGACAATCAACAGGGGAACATCGGGGGCATTTCAGTGGTTCAATTAAATAATTGGACAACATCAATCGAGCTGAAATACCCCCTTAATCCCTTAGTCCCCCTCTGCTGCGACTTCGTATGTTTAGAAGCAATTTAAATCGCCGAATCAACTGTTAGATCCCCAATTTTTTTAAGAAGTCGGGGATCGGGGGATTGTGTCTTTTGAGTCGCTGTTTACTGCATCCGATCGATCGTCCGATACTGCACCGCCTCCCCCACATGATTCGTTTTCAAGCTTTCATCCCCCGACAAATCAGCAATAGTTCTAGCAACCTTCAAAATGCGATCGCTCGCCCTCGCCGAAAGCCCCAACTTCCGAATCGCCATCTCCAATAAATTCCGAGAAGCATCATCCAACTGACACCATCTATTAATGTGACTGCTTTGCATCTCCGCATTACAGCGCAAACTAGATTCCGACTGAAAACGGCGAGTAGCGAGCTCTCGCGCCCGCTGTACTCTCACCCGCACAGGTTCCGACTCCTCTCCCGTCGGCTGTCGCGTAATTTCCTCGGGTTTCAAACGATTAACCGCCACTTGCAAATCAATCCGATCCATCAAAGGCCCCGAAAGTTTTGCCCAATATTGCTCCCTCTTTTGCGGCGAACAAGTACACTGTTGAATCGAATCCCCGTAATAACCGCAAGCGCAAGGATTCGTACTCGCAACTAAAGTGAATTGAGCCGGAAACATCACCGATTGTCTAGTCCGAGAAATCGTCACATAACCATCTTCCAGCGGTTGTCGCAAAAACTCCAAAACATCTCTTTTAAACTCAGTTAATTCATCCAGAAAAAGAATGCCGCGATGTGCTAAAGAAATTTCACCCGGACGCGGAAAACTGCCGCCACCTACCAAAGAAGGCCCCGATGCCGAATGGTGAGGACTGCGAAAAGGTCGATCGCCCACCAAGCTTCCCTTATCCTTCAACAACCCAGCCACCGAATGAATTTGAGTTACATCCAAAGCTTCATCAAAAGTCAGCGGTGGCAAAATACCAGGCAAACGCCTCGCCAACATAGTCTTACCGCTCCCTGGCGGCCCCACAAAAATTAAATTGTGTCCCCCCGCCGCCGCAATTTCCAAAGCCCGCCGCGCGTGAATTTGCCCCTTTACATCCTTTAAATCTAAACCCGGAAACCGCGTTTTTGCTAACTCTTCTCGACCGTTTACTTCTACAGGCGAATAAACTTCAGGATTGTTCAAAAAATCAGTAACTGCAAAAATATTCTCAAAACCATAAACAGATATTCCGTGCACCAAAGCCGCTTCCTGCGCGTTACCAGCCGGTACAACTAATCCTGAAATACCCATTTTTTGAGCAGCAGCGGCGATCGGCAAAACCCCAGCCACAGGCCGCAAACTCCCATCTAAAGAAAGTTCCCCTAAAAACAAATAATCTCCCAAAAGTTCAGCGCTGACTTGTTCCGATGCTGCTAAAATGCCAATGGCGATCGGCAAATCAAAACTCGGCCCTTCCTTCCGCAAATCTGCCGGTGTCAAATTAATCACAATACTCCGCATCGGAAAAGCATATCCCGAATTTTTTAGCGTAGCCTTAACCCTTTCTTTAGCTTCTTGCACCGCAGAATCGGGCAATCCCACAACGACAATTTTCGGTAGCCCCCCTGACACATCAGCCTCAACACCCACCTTTACCGCGTCAATTCCAACGATCGATGCACTCCAAACCCTAGCAAGCATTTTTCTTTATCCTTAATTTGCCTGTCCTTGATTCATCATCTATTATGATTAACAATGACTAATGAATATCGGGAGAGGCAAGAAAAACTTTTCCTTGCCTCTTCTTTTTCTCCTCTTCCCTCTCTCCTGCTGAGTCTTCCCTCTTCCCACTTCCCCTTCCCACTTCCGCCTTCTGTCCTCTTCCGTCAAACTCCATCCGTTAAATCCGTTACATCCGTTACACAATCCGTTGCCGAACTTCGTTAATACCCATGACAACTCAAGAAACGCTTTTCAGCAAAATCATCCGCAAAGAGATTCCCGCAGACATCATTTATGAAGACGACTTGGCCCTCGCGTTCCGAGATATCCATCCGCAAGCACCCGTCCATATCCTCGTCATTCCCAAACAGCCTATTGCCAAATTAGCCGATGCCGAGTCGGAAGATCATGCTCTCATGGGACACCTGCTGCTGACTGTCAAGCGGGTAGCAGAACAACTCGGACTTAGCAACGGCTATCGCGTCGTCATTAATAGCGGCAGCGACGGCGGCCAAACTGTAGACCACATGCACCTTCACATTCTCGGCGGTCGGCAGATGAACTGGCCCCCAGGCTAAATCCTAATTTTGGCGTTGCTGATTTATGGTATGAAAGGCTAAATATGCAAGTCATAGAAACCAGTATCTACAAAGCTTCGGGATTTTAAACTTATTTTTTTCATACCCTGATTAAGCAACGCCCCTAATTTTTACCCCGAACTTGCGGACTCATCCTCAGAAACCCGGTTGATTTCTATTGCCAAGCGCATCAGAAACCGGGTTTCTTTTTTCGTCAATAAACCCGGTTGATTGGAGATTATTGAGAATGCAGCCCGCACTAGAAACCCGGTTGTCAGTATTCTCCTGATAAAAATTTCCGCTCGCAGAATCCACCGGCTATATGTGAATAAATATTAAAAATCCTCTCCCCCAGACGTAATTAAGAGATATTTAAAATGAAAGAAAATCGACCTGAACAAAAATAATTTGCTCAAACTGCTGAACCCATCTACAGCTAATAGATGCAGTTCTTCAGGTCGCTATATTTAACCTGTTATGTGGGTAATATTGCTTTGTAAAAAACTACAAATATTTACCAATAATCCAGTTTTTGTAAAAGTTTGTAAAATGTTTAAATTGTCAGCAGTAATCCCTTGGCAAACTTTAGTGAATGGTGTTACTAATATAAGCGTGGGGCATCCCCACAACGAACCTTGAAAATTCAATTAAGCCATCATAAACCAAATGACAACAACCGTACAGCGTCGCGAAAGCGGCAACGTTTGGGAACGGTTCTGCGAGTGGGTAACTAGCACTGACAACCGCATTTATGTGGGTTGGTTCGGCGTCTTGATGATTCCCACCTTGCTGAGTGCCACCATCTGCTACATCATCGCCTTCATCGCTGCTCCTCCTGTGGACATCGACGGCATCCGCGAACCAGTTGCAGGTTCCTTGATGTACGGCAACAACATCATTACTGGTGCTGTTGTTCCTTCATCGAATGCGATCGGGCTTCACTTCTATCCCATCTGGGAAGCAGCTTCCCTCGATGAATGGTTGTACAACGGCGGCCCCTACCAATTGGTAGTTTTTCACTTCCTCATTGGCGTTTTCTGCTACATGGGTCGTGAATGGGAATTGTCTTACCGCTTAGGTATGCGTCCTTGGATCTGCGTCGCTTACTCTGCACCAGTTGCAGCAGCAACCGCAGTATTCTTGATTTACCCGATCGGACAAGGCAGCTTTTCTGACGGTATGCCCTTGGGTATCTCCGGTACATTCAACTTCATGATCGTGTTCCAAGCAGAACACAACATCCTGATGCACCCCTTCCATATGTTGGGAGTAGCTGGTGTCTTCGGCGGTGCTCTGTTCTCCGCCATGCACGGTTCTCTTGTTACCTCTAGCTTGGTTCGTGAAACAACCGAAACTGAATCTTTGAACTACGGTTACAAATTCGGTCAAGAAGAAGAAACCTACAACATCGTTGCAGCCCACGGCTACTTCGGTCGGTTAATCTTCCAATACGCGAGCTTTAACAACAGCCGTTCTTTGCACTTCTTGTTAGGTGCATGGCCAGTAGTCGGCATCTGGTTTACCGCTTTGGGTATTTCCACGATGGCTTTCAACTTGAACGGTTTCAACTTCAACCAATCAATTATCGACTCTCAAGGTCGCGTGATCAACACTTGGGCTGATGTCATCAACCGCGCTAACTTGGGTATGGAAGTAATGCACGAGCGCAACGCTCACAACTTCCCTCTCGACTTGGCTGCTGGTGAAGTCACCCCAGTAGCAATGGTTGCTCCTTCCATCAACGGCTAAGTTTAGCTTTTGATTAACAAAAAGCGCTCCTAGAAATAGGGGCGCTTTTTGTTTGGGCAAGTAGAATTTGAGAGATTTTTTTCTGTTAAATCAGTTAAATCCCATACACTGCGCCTTGCCGAGCTTTTTTCTTCCTGATTAATCTGATATATTGATTAAGAATTATTTTTGGCAATCATCAAAGTGGCGATATTTAACAGGCACAAATTTGAAAAACTCGTGGTTCATAAATCCAAAATATTAGCCTGGGCGATCGCACTTTTCAGTGGCATCTTGATGGCATTGACAACCGCACCAGTAAATGCTTGGCTATTGGCTTGGGTAGCATTAGCTCCACTGTGGATTTTGGTTGTCAGTTATCAAAAGCCAAAAATAGAAGAACAAAAACAAAAATTCTTCCTTCTTCCTTCTTCCTTCTTCCTTCTTCCTTCCCTCTGGGGGATTGGCTATCACGGATTAGCTTTATCTTGGATTATGGGAATTCACCCGATGACTTGGTTGGGAGTTCCTTGGTGGCCGAGTTTGGCGATCGCACTTTTTTGCTGGGCATTCATCACCCTCTGGGGAGCCGCCTTAGTCACCGTTTGGGCGTGGCTATTTGTAATTCTCAACTCCCTAACTTTACCAGGCAAAAATCCTATTTTTATTCTTAACTCCCCCCCTTTACAAGGGGGGGCTGGGGGGGGTAAAGCTCAATTTTCCGCATTAACTCGCGTTTTAATTGGCACAGCTTTGTGGTGTGCCTTAGAAAGTATTTGGAGTACAGGTTCGCTGTGGTGGACATCCCTATCATATACCCAAAGCCCGCACAATTTAGCAATATTACACCTTGGCCAACTCTCCGGGCCCAGCGCAGTAACAGCCGCTCTTGTAGCAGTAAATGGCTTAATCGCCGAAGCTTTTATTGAAGGAAGAAGGAAGAAGGAAGAAGGAAGAAGGAAGAATTGGATTGCTTATATTTTGCCTGTAAGTTTGTGTTTAATTTTGCATATTGCAGGCTGGATTTTGTACAACCGCCCTTTGAATCAAGAAGCTGCAACTGCTTTAAAAATTGGCATTATTCAAGGCAATATTCCTAACGAGATTAAGTTTGACTCAGCGGGCTGGGGGCGCGCTTTGGAAGGTTACACCAGTGGATATAAACAGTTAGCAGACAGAAAAGTCGATGCTGTGCTAATTCCAGAGACAGCTTTGCCTTTTATCTGGACAAACGAGTATCAGCGTTCTACTCTTTCCTTTTACCAAGCTATTCTCGAACGCGGTGTGGTGGCTTGGGTGGGAGGATTCGGACAGCAAGAGAATAGTATCACTAACAGCTTATTGGCGATCGATCGCACTGGAGAAATTGTCGGCCGCTACGATAAACTAAAGCTCGTACCTTTAGGCGAATATATCCCTTTTTACGAAATCTTAGGGGGGATTATTAATCGGCTTTCTCCCTTAGATGCTCATTTAGTACCCGGTAATTCTAAACAATTGTTTGATACCCCGTTTGGCCGCGCCATTGTCGGAATTTGTTACGATTCAGCCTTTGCGGAAATCTTCCGATATCAGGCGGCGAATGGAGGCGAATTTATGATCACCGCTTCCAACAATGCCCATTACAAACCGCCCATGTTGGATCAACATCATGCTCTCGATGTAATGCGAGCAATTGAAACTGATAGATGGGCAGCTATCGCAACTAATACGGGTTACTCTGCTTTTGTAAATCCTCGTGGCGAGACGGTTTGGAAGTCTGGAATTAATACCTATGAAGTCCGGGATGCTACTATTTATCGGCGGCAAACTCGGACTTTGTACGTGCGGCGGGGAGATTTGCTGACGCCTTTATTGTTAGTATTGGCTGGGTTAATGCGGTTTATTGTTAGAAATTAACCAGTAGTATCTATGATTTTAGATGTTAGATTGGTATCTAAAATCTAAAATCTAAAATAGAATTAGTTTACTTATTTTTCATGTGTTCGTGAACGCTAGGAGATAGAGAAATTAAATCGTCCATATTGCGCTGCATAGCAGCACACATATTGTCCAAAGGCAAATCATTGGCATCGTGTCCGAAGGGATTTTCTATTTCAATGCCGATTTCTTCGATGCCGAACAAAGTAAAACTAATTAAAGCCACAACAGGACCGGTTCCCCAACCCAAATCCTTCACCATTTGAAAGGGGAGTGCCAAAGAATAAAGTAACAATAGCTGTTTGAGGTGAATCGCGTAAGCCAAAGGGATAGGCGTCTTCAAAATGCGTTCGCAGCCCCCTAAAACATCAATCATAGAGTTGAGCAACTCCTTCATACCAGTTAACTGATAAACATCCAGGCAATTGCGCTCGTACTGCTCGTGCATATAATCCTCAATCCAAAAAGCAATTTCTAGGGGCGGATTGTTCATCGATTTGATCTTTTGGTACTGCGCTGGAGACATTAACGGCTCCAACTCTGGATTGACTGATTCTTGCCGCAAGTGCAGTTTCAGGGCCACGGCAAAGGCAACTAATAGGCGCAGTGCTGACTTTTTTTCTATGATATCCTGCGGGTCTTTTTCCTCAATTGCTACCCAGATTTGACGAGCCAAATTGCGGATGTTATTGTTTAAAGTACCCCAAAATCTCCGACCTTCCCAAAATCGCTCGTAGGCTGTGTTTGTCCGAAAAACTAACAGTAAACCGAGGACAATACTCGGTACAATGCTAGACAAAATCGGCAAGGATACTGGCAAGTTAAAAAAGTATAGGAAGGAAATAAAACCCCCAAATCCGCCGCACAGCAAAACGCGCGGCAAAATTGAGGGAATGACAGACCCTCGAACCTGTAATGCAATTTTAAACCACGACGGCTGATCGACACTCATGCAAGTCTCCTCGTTAAATTAAATTAGCCCGATCGCCCAAAGTCGATTTTAGATTTTAGATTGACTCCACAGATACAGCACATTGCAGGTCGCGAGAGCGCGCTTTCTCTAGGCACTGCGCCTACCAAAACAGCTCTTTTGTACTTCACTTGCCAGCAAAAGTGCTATAAATCTGGGGTTTGAACTTTCGTCTAATTTTTTTAATCTCCACGACTCCTATCGGGGATTATTATCCGTATTTGGGTACGGTGAGATCTTCGGAAAAAAGCTTTCCTACAAACAACCTCTGGATTTTACCAAAAAACTCATCTTTAGAAGCAATCTCAAATCTCAAATCTCAAATTAATTGACTGATGCACTTAATTAGGTAAGATTAATCATGTATCTTTAAACCTCAGCTTCCGTGCAAGAGCTACCGACATCTGTGCCCCCGCATTTTCACCGATTGCCAAACCAACGGTGGCAAATTTATTCGCCTCAACCACAGCAAGCCGAACAGTTTGCCACTGAAATCGGTTTGTCGCCCTTGCTGGCACAGGTACTGATTAACCGGGGCATCGATTCTCTGAAAGAAGTGCAAGGGTTTATCGAACCGGAATCTCTGGTTTTGCCCGCGCCAACCGATGAGTTTCCAGATTTGGCTGCGAGTGTCAAATTGTTGCGGGAGGCGATTTCGGGAGGGCAAAAAATTGCTATTTGCGGCGACTACGATGCTGACGGGATGACGAGTACGGCTTTGTTGCTACGAGCTCTCAGGGTTCTGGGCGCGAATGTGGATTATGCTATTCCCAGCCGGATGCGAGAAGGTTATGGGATTAACGATCGCATTGTAGAAGAATTTCACTCGGAAGGTGTCGCTCTCATTCTCACCGTTGACAACGGAATTGCAGCCTACGGCCCGGTTGCCAGAGCGCGAGAACTCGGTGTCAAAGTTATTATTACAGACCACCACGATTTACCTCCAAAACTGCCGCCGGCTGATGCTATTCTTAACCCGAAATTAATCGCTGAATCTTCGCCATATCGCGGTTTGGCTGGCGTAGGCGTTGCTTATGTTTTGGCTATTACTTTGGCTCAGGATATGAAAAAAGTTGGGGGGTTGGTGAATCCCTTGCTGGAGTTATTTACGTTGGGAACTATTGCGGATTTAGCACCTTTGACTGGCGTTAATCGGCGCTGGGTGAAGCGGGGTTTACGGCTGTTGCCTCACTCGCAATTGGCGGGTATTCAGGCTTTGATTCAGGTGGCTGGAGTGCAGCCGGGAAGTGCGGAAAGTTTACCTCTTATGAATTCAAAAAGCCAAGCTAGCAATACGTTAAAGCCTGAAGATATTGGTTTTAGGCTTGGCCCCCGGATTAATGCTGTGGGGCGGCTGGCTGACCCTCAAATTGTGATAGAGTTGCTGACTACGGACGATCGCGAATTGGCTCTCAAAAACGCCATGCAGTGCGAACGAATTAATCAGCGCAGGCAGGAGTTGTGCCAGGAAATTGAGCAGGAAGCAATTGCTTGGTGCGAGGAAAGTGATCTCGACTTGCAGCAAGAACGAGTTTTAGTTGTCGTGCAACCCGGTTGGCACCACGGGGTGATCGGGATTGTGGCTTCTCGGTTAGTGGAACGCTACGGCGTGCCTGTGTTTATTGGAACTTTTGAGGATGAGGCTGGCGAAAACGAGGCTGTAGGGGCGGTTGCCCATAAAATTATCAGGGGCTCGGCGAGGGGAATTCCTGAGTTTAATGTATTTGACGGGCTGAATTTTTGCGCGGATTTATTAACTAAATTTGGCGGACACAAAGCGGCTGGCGGTTTTTCTATGCCTGCTGAGAATCTCGAACAATTCCGCAATCAACTGTCAATTTTTGCCAATGAATGTTTGCAGCCGGAATACCTGAAACCGCTGGTTTCAGTTGACGTGCAGGCAGATTTGGCAGAGATTAATCTTGACCTTTACCGACAAATTGATGCTCTGGAACCTTGCGGGATTGAAAATAAGGCTCCTGTATTTTGGACGCCTAATGTTTGCATAACTGAACAGAAAATTGTTGGTAAAGGAGGTCACGTTAAACTAACTGCAAGTCAAGATGGAAATGTATCGGCTAGTGTGAAGGCGATTGCTTGGCGTTGGGGGGAATATTTTCCTTTGCCTCGGCGGGTTGATATTGCTTACCGATTGCGGGAAAATAGTTTTAATGGCAAGACATCGGTTGAATTAGAATTGTTGGGCGTTCGGCTACCGGCAAATGCTGCTACTTCCAGGCCACCGAAGTTCGGAAAAGTGGAGTTTGATTATTGCGATCGCACTTATTCTTGCAGTCTATCTCCTGCAGGCTCGATCGAGGAATTGAGAATTCGCAACTCTCAAGGGCAAGTTTTGGCTGTTGCACCCGGACAAAACATCGGTTTGTTAGGTAACTCCCGCAAAGATGCTAGAGAAGTCGATGTATCTTTACCTTTTTTTGAGAATTTGATTCAAACTGCTAAACACGCCCTCGGTATTTGATAACAAAGCAGGTGCAGCAGGGAAAATTGGCGATCGAGCCTTGTGAATTTTGCATCATTTAAAACTCAAAATTCACAAGGCTCGATCGCCCCGGAGCGTGCTATAATTACAGGTCGCCGCCTTTAGCAGCCAAGAGAAAAATCACGATCGGGCCAGAAAGCACGACGGCGGCGAGTAAAGCTACCTGAACAATGAGTTGGTAGTCTACACCAGCCATACCACTGAAAAGATCGGTTATAAAGTCCATTTGTCCTCCTGACTGTAGTGATTAAGTCTAGATTGTTGAATTAGAAAATCCGCTTCTGATTTTACCGGGCGATCGACCATATTTTTTAAGGAACTTTACAAAATTCAACAAAATGTAAACTACGATCGACCTCTCAGTCACAGGAAACCAGGGACTTGATGCCCCTTCCCGGAAACTCCCCCCAATCTCAAATCTCAAATCTCAAATCGAACCCCCTTTCGGGATATCCGTCTCCGGCGGGCGCTGGCAATTGATATACTTTAAGAGCCCCAATTTCCTAAAGTTTGGCATTTTCCACATAATGCTCCGAATCTAAAATCTAAAATCTAAAATCTAAAATCTAAAATCAAACTATGGCTACTTGGCGTTGCGTAAAGCAGTGCGGTGCTTGTTGTTACCTCGACCCAACAGAGCGCCCAGACTTAGACGAGTATTTATCTGAAGACGAATTAGCGGTCTATTTGAGCTTAGTCGGAGATGACGGTTGGTGTATAAATTTTGACAAAACCACCAGAGAATGCGGGATTTACGCCGATCGACCGCGCTTTTGTCGGGTAGACTCAGAGGTGTTTCAGGAAATGTACGGCGTTGAGCCGACTGAATTGAACGATTTCGCGATCGAGTGCTGCTTGGAACACATTGAAGATCTTTATGGCGATCGATCTTTGGAAATGATCCGCTTTAACTCTGAAGTCGGAATCCTCGCCTTACCTGACGGTGTTGCATAATTGCGGGATGATTTTGATTGTTTTGGGGGATGGGCCCCTGATCGCGAAGGTGTGTATTTTCACAGCAGGCGGGACACCCCATAACCATCCTCCTCAAATTGTGCAACGCCTACCTGACAACTAACAATCTCCCGGTTTCTCACCGGGAGATTGTCAAAATAAACAAATCAAGGAAATATCGCGCAACAACTAACAATCTCCCGGTTTCTCACCGGGAGAGTGTCAAAATAAACAAATCAAGGAAATATCGCGCAGTTGAGTTGAGCTATGAGTAATCGAGAGGGTTTTACAGGGGGATTTATTGCCGGAGCTGCCGTTGGCGGCTTGGTGGGTGCAGTTTTGGGCGCGGTGCTGTCGCGGCGCGCTGCTGAAGCTTTGCTGAGTGAACCTTCAGACGCAAAAACCAGAAAAATCCGCCAGAGGAAAGCCAGCCAACTCGAAGCCGACGGGATGGAGGTAGCAAGGCTGAGTTTAGAAGATAAAATTGCCCAGCTAAATCAGGCAATAGATGACGTGCGGCTGCAACTCGGAGACGTAAACGGCAACACGCCGGCTCCGGGCAGCGAGGGATCGCTCGCTCAAGACTCCTAACTCCATTTAAGATTTTAGATTAGTCGGGCACATCAATGCGGGCTACTCACATCTTGCACCATTCTCGCTTCACAGACCTTTCGAGTCTGTGAAGCAAACAGTGATTTTTATTGTGGGCAGTTGCTCTTCTAGCCCGCCCGCAAACAGGGTGATGCTCCCCCTCTCCACCACCTATGCTAAACTTTAAGTTAAAGTGTCTGTAAACTTTACTCAAACTTCAACGAGAATATATGAGTTATTCCATAGGCCTTTTGGCAACCACGCTGTCCACATTTCTGCAAATCTATGTAGCCCTAATGATTTGTCGCGTGCTATTAAGCTGGTTCCCGAATATCAATTGGTACGACCCCCCCTTTTCAATTTTGAGTCAGTTAACAGACCCTTACCTGAATCTATTCCGATCGATTATCCCCCCCTTAGGAGGGATTGACTTTTCGCCACTGATTGCGTTTTTTGTACTTCAGTTCGGCTCGGAATTCTTGATCGGTCTTTTGACCAGCTTGCAAACATCCTTGTAGTTTGAAAAGCTTAAGTTTTTAAGCATCGAGCGTAAATTGTTTGGCAGACCTAACAGCCGGCAACTAAATTTTAGATTTGAGATTTTTAGATGGGCTCCCCGGTTGAAAAGCTGGGGAGTTCATCGTACATCAGAAATGAGAAATTGCCAGCGACTCAACAATCTCAAATCGAAAATCTCAAATCTAAAACAGCATTGCAATTTCACGGGCAGCCCACCCTAAATCTCAAAGAGTTTCCTTAACGGCGAACCACGCCAGTAAAACCTGTAGCTTTAAATTGCTTGAGCTTCAAAGGTGTTCTCTGATTGGAGGCAACCGAAATTCTGAGCTGAAAATCACTAACTCCGGGAGGAACTTCTTCTATAGAACCCAACCGAGTCCGGTTTTGCATCACCGGATTGTCGTCAGCATCATAAATGCGGCCGAAAATATCAGCATTGACAACTGGTTTGCCCGTGCTATTTTCAGCTTTCCCAGTAATCAAAAAGCAGTTAGCTTCCATAGAACTGCCGCTGGTGACTGTTCCTTCTCCCATTTCTGCCGGACATTCGCGATAAGAAAGGTCGGAAAGTTTAATCTGTGTCAGAGCCCAAGCAGGTGGAGTGAATACCAAACTAAAAATTCCGATTAGGCAAGTAGCAAAAAAAAGGCTGATAGCTCGAAATTTCATAAATGGCGGGGCAAGTATATTTTAATTCTCAGCTTAGCGCGAATTCAGCCTCAAATTCCTACTTATATGAATTCGGAAAACTACAGCTAGTTTTTGAAGAAATGGCATTAATCTAGACCTAAATGCTGTCGCAAGGCTTGGCGCATCACATCAACTGGGACGGATTCTTTATCCAACCAAATTTTTAAGGCGGCTGCTCCTTGTTGAACTAGCATTTCGAGTCCGTCAATAGCTCGCGCTCCGCGAAGCTGTGCATCTTTGAGAAACTGGGTAGGATTAGGGGTGTAAATTAAATCGTAGACGATCGCACCTGCTGAAATTCGATCGAGATCACCAGCCGCAACCGGCGACTTCTCCCCCTGCGGATACATCCCCACAGGCGTCGTGTTCACCAACAAATCTGCCTGCGAGATTAACATTGACAAATTATCCCAAGTATGCACCTGCAAATTCTGCACGGGCATCGGAGAATTGACCCAACTCTGCTGAAATTCCGCTAAATTTTGTTCGTTGCGGCCGACAACGTGAATCTCTGCACATCCCAATTGAGCGCATCCAGCCACAACAGCTCTCGCCGCCCCGCCATTCCCCAAAATTACCGCTACTTTCTGACTCCAATCGGAACCGCCCCTAGCCCCCCCTTGGTAAGGGGGGGAACAGGATTCCACAGCCATATTGCCCGTTTCTAAGGGAGAGGTCGCGTATTTAGACCCCCCTTGGTAAGGGGGGGTTGGGGGGGTTTGCAGCGGCGCGAGAAAACCTTCAACGTCAGTATTTGTGCCGCACCAACCTTTGTCAGTTAGGTATACGGTATTGACTGCGCCGATCGATCTGGCGATCGGGGAAACTTCCGACAACAGCGGTAGGATTGCTTGTTTGTGCGGAATCGTGATGCTAAATCCCCGAACGCCGATCGCCGCAAATCCTGCAAGAGCAACTTTTAAATCCCCTGGTTTTACAGGAAACGGCAAGTAAACAAAATCGACTCCCAAGTGGGAAATAGCAGCATTGTGCATCGCCGGCGACAGAGAATGTTCGACGGGATGACCAATTACTCCCAACAGTTTAGTAGTGCCTTTAATCATTTTTGTTAGTTGACTGTTGACTGTTGACTGTTAACGGTTGACTGTTGAGTTTTGTTAGTTTTCATACCAGATCCTGCTACAGTTGGGCCCTTATTCTTTAGTCGGCTAGGAGTGAACTTCGTTGGTTCAGAAGCGATTTTCCTCGCGGAGTGACTGTAAACCGTCAACTGTTAACTGTCAACTGTCAACTCTCAACTGTTTGCCGAAACTCTTTGGCGTCAGCCAAAATCGGATTGACATCAAACCAATAATCTTCGCCGTAACGGTATTCAAACACCCAGAGACTCCGCAGCAATATTTGGTATTTAGTTTCCCCACTCACAGTTTTGGTAGCGGATACTTGGCGCAGCAATTTCCACTCATCAGGTTCTATCGCCAAAGTAAGCTGGTGGCGGCGCTGGACGATCACATTTTCCAAAGTTTCCCGCGACAGAGGAGGGTCTTGTTTCTGCAGACAGCTATACAGCAGTTGCAGCAAATTGCGGACATGACCGCCGCTGACTCGACACAGGCGATCGAGAGTTTCCGCAGAGTCGAAAACTTTGCCAACCAAAGCATTGCGCTGCCAAGGGTGAACCGTCGGAAAAGCCCGCGCCAGAACCATCTGTCGCAGCAATTCCACACCCTCAGAGCACTCTGAACCGTCGCTCAACTGCACCGGCACCATTGGCAAAACCTTCGGATCTACTCCAAATCGATTGGTCAACTGGCCCAAATCGTTAGAGAAAATCAGCACCAAAGGAATTGTATACACGACGTGGCAATTTAGTCTTGCCAACTGTTCACCGCGATCGACAAACAAGTATTCCGGCTGCAGCCGCCCCGTGGGTTTCGCGCACAGGTGTATGCGATCGAGATTGTCGATAATTACTACAAGTCCTTGTTTCCCTTGGCGTTTGAGTTCTTGATTAGCCGGCTCCAGCAACTCCTTATTAAGCGCATCTAAAATTACGTTAGTTCGCGGCTCCAAATATTGCCTCAACTCCGATCGCAGATTCGGAGCATCTTTCGCCTTAGCAGTAATTTTGCCAATTCCCAACGCCAGAGAAAATTCTCCCTCCGTGCTGGCATTTATTTCCCCAAAACCCGGAACATTAGCTTCCGCGCTCAAGTCTATTTGAGTTTGAAAAACATCAGCAATCCCTTTAAGCAAAGCTTTAAAACCCGTCGGTTGCAGCTTAATTTTCATTTTCTCGATGCTTTCGCTCACCTGACGAGCAACGCTCAACAAAATGTCAGTGATATCGACATCTGCCATGTCTAAGTCTTTACTCGACTCAAAGTAAACAACATGAAATCCTTGTTGCTGCAATTGAGCTTGCAGCCGCAGCAATTCTGTTGATTTACCAGAGCCGATGTGACCTGTGAATAGTTGACAGGTAGGTGCATCGGGGGACAGACGGCTGATGGTACGCTCCAATTGTTCGACGATTGTGCCACCCCGCACTGAAGAGAAATCGATATAGTATTGTCGGTCTTGTTGATTTGCTACAGCCAGGGTGTAGCTGGGATTGCAGGCGCTATAAAATTTCTGTAAATTTAGTTCCATACCCTGTTCGCTCAAAACTACATTATGCCCTAATAGCTTATTCGTTTCGCTACTTGACTAATCAGAACAAGTGGTTCGTTTATTCTGCTGTTTTATTTTGCGGTCAATATCTTGATGTAGCTCATACAATTTTAGATTTGAGATTGGGAATGGCTCATCACTATTGCGCTTTATATCTGACCTAGCGTGGTATTTTTTGGGGAAATTTTTATCATAATAGGCGCTAACCAATTATACCTAATTTTTGCCCGCAGGGAATGAAGGGAAGTCGCTAATACCCGATAACTAGGCAATCGATCTGTCTGTGCCACGATTTTGTATATTGAAATAAACGACGAAGAGTGGGCGATAATGTTCTCGCGTCAAAGTGGCTATTTGAGTACGGTTAACCGAATAGATAAAGGGCGGGAACTTGCACCCGCCCCGATGCGGTTATCAAGTCAAGATCAACTCAAATCTCAAACCTCAAATCAAATTGCAGCAGCAAATCCAGTGGCAAATTTAAAACTGTTGGCTGCACCGATTCAGCAGATTTGGCACCGAGCAAAAACCGATACTTGCGAAGGACAACAGTCGTAGAGAGATCAAGATTTTAGGCTCTTCTTCAAGGTCAGAGATTCATCTGTGGAGTAGATCTAAAATCTAAAATCTAAAATCGACTGACAGCGCTATTTTCCATAAATCTTACCATTCGTTCAGGTACACCTCCTGAAGCGTGGTTTTGACCTGTAACCAGCCTCTGGCTCGCAACAACGTAAACTTGAAACTTGGGAAAAACTACAGCCAAGAATAAAACTGATGCTAGAATTTTACCAATTTCAATAATTGTATAAACACGAGGCAGAGCCTCTGGATATGCGTTACCAGGCTCAGCGTGGGAACGAGAAAAACACTTAAAGATTTTGGATGTAATAAACGATATCCAGTCTCTTACTACAAAATCACAATCCTCCGCGACCTCTATCGCCCAAAGTGAATATCCTATAAAAAAAGAGCTGGCAATTATACCAGCCCTTCAACTAATTTGAGATGTTAAATTAGCAGTAATCTAACATCTCAAACCTCAAATCAATCTAGCTTCTGTCGATCGCAGCCACAGGCTCAAAACTCGGAACCACAATTTCACCATTCTGCTTAGTCAACTGGTTGTACAGCCTTTCGGTATTCGGGAAATTAGCAGCCGGTAGAGTCGGAAAGCGGCGGTAAGGAACAGTATCCTCACCAAAAGCCTCCGCATATTCAACGCTGTTCAACATCGCGTTGATAAAGCCCTTAATCCCTTTACTTGCCAAGATTTGGTTATAAGTCCGAATCTCCGCTTGATTGCGAGGAGCACGGCCCAAGAAGTGCTTCGTACCCAACTCAATCACCTTAGTATTGGGATAAGGTGCGTAGAACTGTTTGATGTACAGCGACGAGCAGCCCAAAGCCTCAATGAACTCCTTGAGATTGATTTCATTGTTGCCCAGTTTGCTTTCCAGCGCCGTGAATTCATTCTTCACAACGTAGGGGTTTAAATCGCGTTCAAAAATTTGACGGTAAGCAGCTTGAATTAAAGTTTTCAAAGCTACTTTGTCCGAAGTAGTCGTCAGCTTGAACATCTTAGTTTGTTCACGCCGCTTGCTGACACCTTGAGCAATCCGACTTTGCAACTCGATATCGCCTCGATTGCCTGCTGCACCGAGTTCGATAAACCGAGGAGTTTCTGGCGTCTGAGCTTGGAGATTTTGCTCAGCGACGGAACCCGATCGCATCGTCCGCATTGACAAACCACCGGGAGTCACATAGCGCTCGTAGGGAACTGTATCTTCCCCAAAAGCTTCGTTGTACTCCATGCTGTCCATGATGCTATCGACCAGCGCGTAGAAACCCTTCTTGGCGCAAATGTCAAAGTAAGCGTTCATTTCCTGGCGGCCATAGGTAGGGCGTCCCAGGAGTCGGCGGTGAATGTACTCGATCGCCTTACAAACGTACAGCTTGCTCCAGTACATATTGCGGAACACGTCAGACTTCGCCAACATCCGAATAAACTCGCGCATCGGAATCTCGCCGTTTTCCAGCTTAATTTCCGCTACCTTTTGGCGCTGGCCGTCGAACACGTCGCGACCAAACACTTGCAGGTAAGCTGCCCGAATCACCGCTTGGGTGGAACTTTCGGTATATTTGACACTGGAAGCATTGCTGTAGCTGCTAGAGACACCGCGGGCAGTTTTCTTGGAAGCAACATAGTTGCTCGGTAACTGATCTAATTTAAAGACCTTGGGGCCGAGAGAGCCGGGAGCAGCACCGCGAGCCGCCGGATTGCTCAACTGATTGTCAATACCTGCACCTTGACGGATCAGGATACGGCGAGTGTCTTTGCCGAAGGGAGCCGGACGGCTCTTGGGGTTGCGAGTTTCTTTCGGGAAAATCGCGCCGAACTGAATTTCTAAGGGGTCATTGCCAACACCGTAAACGTGCTGGTCTGGCAGAGGCTGGTTGTAGCCAGCAAACAAGGTGATGAACTGAGGAACCTTGCGGAACGGAGCGCTGAAATTGAACAAATCAATTTGCGGGCCCCAGTTGCGACACTCCTGAGCTTCTTGGCCCAAACCGCGCAGGTAAGGCACTGTTTCTTCGCCGAAGTAATCGGAATACTCCTGGGAATAAACCATCGCGTCTACAAGGGCTGGCAGGCCGCCTTTGCTGACGATCGCAAAATACTTGCTAAATTCCTCCCGCGAGCTCAAACCGCGGCCGAGGAAGTGGCGGGCGGCCAATTCTACAGCACGGCTGTTGACAAACGGCTCGTAGAATTGCTGACGGTACAGAGGAGATTTGCCAAGGCGGCGAATAAACTCTTTCATCGAGATTTCGCCATTTTTGACCTTGGATTCCAAGTCAGAAATGCTTTGGCTGTATGCGCGGCTAATGTCGCGCTCGAATACTTGGCGGTAAGCTGCTTTGATTACTTCTAGCTTTTCAGCCGAAGACAGACCGGTTTTCATGACGAATTTCGATCGCCGCTCGGATGCGTTGAAGTAGATTTGAGGCAGTTGCAGCCCTTGCTGGTCGTTGCTTTCGCGCTGCCGCACCTTGTCTGAAGGTGTGGGAGCTTTGAATTCGGTAATAGCTACATCGAAATACTGTCCGACGATCGCACTTGCCTCTGCATTGTTTCTGAAATAGCCCAAAGATGCTGCCTTCATTTCCTGCATTGCCACAATTGTGGCCGCCGAAGAGCAAGCATTTTCGATGATTTCCCGCAATCCGCGCACGTTCACCGAAATAATGTTCGGGTCGCCAGCTACGATCGCGTAGGTGATGTAACGCAAAAACCAGCTCAAATCCCGCAGAGATTTGGTCATGTTGCCCGGGCCGTAGCGCGAGACATTGATTGGCTGAAATCCTGCGGGGATTGGGCCGCTGTAGCCGCCACCGTTGCCAGAAAATAGATTTCCTAGCCCCAAGAAACCACCGCCACCACCGCCGTTGCCGCCAGCGCGGCTTTCTACGTAGGTGACATTTCCCAGTTTCATGCCTTCAGAGACATTCGCCGAGCCGCCGCGAGCCGCCCCTGCTACAGCCATCGCAGGTTCTTGTGGTCTTTCCAAAAATGCCAGCGGGGAACCGCCGGTAAAAATCCGGTTGGCTGCGCGGGATACTATCAGTTCCGAGTTTTGGGTCAGCGTCGCAGAGATATCGATCCGAAGAGCCCCTGAACTGAAATAACTTGCTAGTTCGCTGAGTTCGCCCCGCTGTAGAAAGCGGTCTTGCTGTTCTGCTTGCGAAATTGTTGCGACCGGTACAGTTTGATATAGTTGCGGACGCGCAACCGAGCTTCCACCACTTGCCTTTACAGTCATTAGACTCCTTAGCTCCCTATCCAAATAGTTGCAGCATTTAACCAGACTAACCTTGCCTTCTGATGCAGGTCAAAGTAGGTATTTTTGCTTTGTTTACTTTTTGCCTTTACCTGTCACGAGGTTCGGGCGCGCTTACTTTCTTAGATTAAAATGTTTTGGTTTCATCTTTCTGCCTGCGGGGAAATGTCCTATCCGAAGGCAGGCACGGGGTACTCCCTCCGCTGCGATCCGCCGGTATACCCGTGGAAAAAAAGACTCGGCAGGAGAGTTGCCTTTGGGCGATTGCAGCCAGTGCCTTGAATTAAAGGAAAAGAAAATCAAAAATTTTCTTCTGCCTGTTTCGGGGCTTTTGACTTTCTGCGGAAAGACGCCTCCGCTTTACCCGACAGTTCAGCGGTGGGTTATTGACAGTCCTTATTTGTTAAAAAGCCTGTCGAGATTTATTGTATAGATTTAAGAGAGCTTATATGAGAAAAAATGATAAGTTTTATTACGCAGAAGCTGTCAGGGCTTGGCTACCAGGGGTTAGTCGATCGCCCGATCGCTCTCTCTTAGGCTTCCCAACTTGGCGAGACGCCACTTTGGTTGCCAGTAACGCAGCAATAGAAGTGCATCGCGTCGCGCTGTTCGTCCGTAGCTACTGACAACCAATCTCAAAACCCACGCACTATTACCTCACCTATGGATACTACGCCTGATATCAGTGCTGCCGTGCGGCGGCTTTACGATACTTTCCCTTTCCCGCCCGATCCTTTGTCAGATGAACCGCCCCCTGGGTACAACTGGCGCTGGAGTTGGCCTGATGCTTACAATTTTTGCACCGGTCAAAAGCCGCCAAAACTCGATATTCGGATTTTAGATGCTGGCTGCGGCACTGGTTCGAGCACCGATTATCTGATTCACCTCAATCCCGAAGCTTCGGTGACGGCGATCGACCTGAGTGAAGGTGCTTTGAAGGTAGCACAAGAACGTTGTCGCCGATCTGGAGCGCGGGAAGCTGATTTTCGCCACCTCAGCCTGTACGATGCCGCCGAGTTAGAGGGCGAGTTTGATTTGATCAACTGTGTCGGCGTGCTGCACCACTTACCAGATCCAATCCGGGGCATTCAAGCCCTGGCGGCGAAGTTGGCGGCGGGCGGTGTGATGCACATTTTTGTGTATGCTGAGCTCGGACGCTGGGAAATTCAACTGATGCAAAGGGCGATCGGACTTCTTCAAGGCCCGCAAAAAGGTGACTATCCCGATGGTGTGAAAGTCGGTCGTCAAATCTTTGCTTCTTTACCAGAAAACAACCGTCTTGTCAAGTACGAAAAACAGCGTTGGGCAGGAGAAAATCAGCGGGACGAATGTTTTGCTGATATGTACGTTCACCCGCAGGAAATTGACTACAATATCGAGACTTTGTTCCAGTTAATTGATGCTTCGGGATTGGAATTTATCGGTTTCTCAAATCCGGGATATTGGCAGTTAGAAAGACTTTTGGGGAAAGCGCCGGAATTGATAGAAAGAGCTCAGGGTTTGACGGAACGGGAGCTTTATCGATTAATTGAATTGTTGGATACGGAAATCACTCATTACGAGTTTTTCTTGGGCAAAAAGCCTGTTAATAAAATTGATTGGTCGGACGATCGGACACTTTTGGCGGCAATTCCAGAGTTGAGTGGTTGTATGCACGGTTGGCCTAGTCAACAAGTGTTTGATTGCAACTACCAATTGCTCAATTTGTCAAGTGCGGAATTTGAGTTTTTGCAAGCTTGCAATACCAAAACTGTGGGAGAGATTTTGGCGGATGTGGAGATGGGATTGGATGAAGTGCGATCGATCTTATCAAAACAGCTCATTTTGCTAACACCCGGTAAAATCTAAGGGCGGGCAAGATGCCCAACTCCTACTCCCCACAATCAAATTAGCTTTTTGTGGAACAGGCATCTTGCCTGTTCTTTGCTCGAAGTATAATTTATGTTAAATTCCCAATTAATCAAGGCTTTACAGTTGGAGGATTAACAGCCGTAATTTGTGAATAACGAGCGAAATCAGCAATGTTAAAAGTTAGGATATGGGTTAAACCATGAACTAGCATAGCAGCAACTAGCCGCGCATCATGAACGTTAACACCTACAACCTTATGTGTTATCACCAGTCGCTCCCATTCTTGATAAATTGCTTCGGTATCCAACAACAGAGGAAAAAGCTGTTTTAAGCGATTAATTTCTGCCTCTGCTTCTGTTGCAGTACGCCCTAATCCATTTCTCTGGATCGGGCGCGTGCAAACGTTCCAAAACTCGATCAAATTTTGGGGTACGATATAAAGTTGTTCCCCGCGATCGCGCAGAGTAATCACGGCATTAACGGCATCAGGATTCATTGGGTGCGCTGTATCGATGCTACGCAGCAGTATGTTTGTATCTACGAGAAACGGCATTTAACCTCTGTCTCCATAAATGCTCTCTCTGCTAATAGCTTCATCTGAAAGAGTGGGGAGATTTAGGGTACGATGACTGTCAACCCATTCTTGAAATGCTATTGACCATTCTGTTGGGGTAGCTGTTTCATAAAATGGAGGTTGTTGAGGTTCAATTAGCTGTTTGAGCATCGCATCTAGTAATGGTTTAATCTGATCCGCCGTGCGGTTGGTGATTTTTCCCAAAACTTGAGTAATCGTCTGTATCTCTTGTTCGTGAGATTGCTGAAGATTGTGCAGCATAATTATCCTTGAGTGCAAGTTTTTGGGCTGATGATAGCGGGGTCGATCGCACTTTTTAAATTGATTTGAATATTATAACTGTAGCGCAAAGCCTAGGAAGTAGGCGATTGCGCTCGTTTCTAGACTCTTAGCCTGGGAACCAGTCCAAAACTTGTGCTGAGCGAAGTCGAAGTATCCAAAATGGATTGACACAGGCCCCCGTCTGCGGCTACGCTTTGAAGTTAGAGGTTGCTTTGCTTGTAGAGGAAGTAGCCCGCGTCGCCCAAAAATCTAGTTGCACTGCCCAAAGCTGCTACCAACAGCAATGGACAGCTAACCGCCAAACTGGTATCAGCAGTCTGGAGGCTAACGGAGTATGATAACACTCTCTGTAGCCGCCCTGCTATGCGTTGAAAAGCGGGGCGGCTGGGTTTTTGGGTTTTTCTAGAAAACCTAAAACCAGGAGAACATAATTATGTCACAGGAATTCTTGCCTGACGACAACAAATTCGATCGGCCAAATGACGACTCAGCAGCAGAATCGGAACAGGATGTGGTGTGTGTAACGGTGACAGGTTCGCCCAAGGGTGTCAGGGAAACCATACTCACTTTGTACCGCCTGGGATTTGCCCAAGTTGGCGATTGGAGTCCCCTACAACGTGCAGCTAATCCGAAGCAAGTGATGAGTGTGCTGATTCGCCGTCGGAAGCGCAAAGCGTAGGTGTTTGCTCGTTCCCAGGCTAGAGCCTGGGAACACATTCCATGAGGCTCTGCCTCCTGTTTTTATTTTTATCCGTTAGCGAGGCAGAGCCTTTGGATCTCGGTTCCCAGGCTAAGGCCTGGGAACCAGTTAAATCTTTGACCTAAGTGGTAAGTAAATCGCTTGGCTTGTAGGATTCTTCCTTTTAGAATATTTAAGAAGAAGTTAAGATCGGATTTCCTCCCAATTTAATTGTTTCCCGCTTTACCATATCACGAATTGTCTCTGGAATAGAGGTAATATTATTACCACTGAGGTCTAGCAATGTCAGATTGGAAAGTTGCCCAAGCGTTTCCGGGATGGATGTAATCTGATTACGACTGAGATCAAGCTCTGTAAGATTCGACAGTTGTCCGAGCGCCTCTGGAATGGAGATAATCTCATTACTACTGAGGTCTAGCAATGTCAGATTAAAAAGTTGCCCAAGTGTTTCCGGGATGGATGTAATTTTATTAAGACTAAAGTAAACCTCTGTCAGATTGGAAAGTTGCCCGAGCGCCTCTGAAATGGAGGTAATCTCATTGCTACTGAAGTTAAGCACTTCGAGAGAGGACAGTTGCCCGAGCGCCTCTGGGATAAAGGTAATCTGATTGTTACCAAGGTCAAGCCGTCTCAGATTGGTAAGTTGCCTGAGCGACTCGGGAATAGAGGTAATCTCATTGTAATTAAGGTCAAGCAATATCAGATTGTACAGTTGCCCGAGTGTCTCGGGAATGGAGGTAATCTGATTGTTATCTAGGTCAAGCCCTACCAGCTTGGACAGTTGACCAAGCGATTCAGGAATAGTGGTAATTTGATTGTTATTAAGGTGAAGCTCTCTTAGATTGGACAGTTGTCCGAGCAACTCTGGAATGGAGGTAATTTCATTGTTATCGAGGTGAAGCACTATCAAATCAGACAATTGTCCGAGCACCTCTGGAATAGAGGTAATTTTATTGTTATTGAGGTAAAGCACTATCAAATTAGACAATTGCCCAAACGACTCTGGGATGGTGGTAATTTGATTACGACTGAGATCCAGCCATCCTAGATTGGATAGTTGCCCCAGCGGCTCTGGAATGGAAGTAAGCTCATTGTCACTGAGGTGAAGTATTCTCAGATTGGACAATTGCCCGAGATATTTTGAAATAGAGGTAATCTTATTTCTACTGAGGTTAAGCTCTATCAGATTCGACAATTGCCCGATAGCTTTTGGGATGAAGGTAATTTGATTGCAAGCAAAGTCAAGCTTTTGTAAGTTGGGTAATTGAAGAACACTATCAGGAAAATTAGTTAGCTTATTTCCCACGCATTTTATTTTTTCCTCATCCCACTTCCCCAATACCAAGGTCTTAAGCTGTGTACACTTACCAATCTGCTCAGGCAATCTTTTTAAGCCCAAACCTGCCAAATCCAGTTCCGTCAATTTTTCCTCGATTGCTTGGTCAATTCGCCGCCCTGCTTCCTTTAGCGTCATATCCTTTGTCTCTCCGTAACATTTATTTTATTGTGACAATTAAATTTAGTCTATTTGAAAAAACGACAAAAATCAGGATACGGCAGAAAAAGAACCCACTAATGTGGATTCTTATGTCAGGCGCTGTAGGATAGATCGTAACGCGATCGTAACTCGCTCTTGATTTCGCAGCATCTACGGCTTGTTTGACCAAAATACCAAACCAGCATGACACCTAACTATAGGCAGGGTACTTCCCTAGATAACAAGGGATAAAAATAATTATTTAGTAAAACGTTTTACTGATAGAATATCTTTTTCAATCTGTAAAATTTGACGGTCAATAGCAGCTTTCTTCGCTTCGTTAGGTCTTAACTGTGCGTCCCTTTGATAACGAATATTACGTCGTTCGCTAGCTGCAATTTTAGAATTATAAATACCTAAAAAATTACCGCCAGCACGAACACTTTTTGAACGCGCTCTTTCGTTAACATTCTTCATGGTAGATGCAACCTCTTTCTTCTGCAACTGCAACTCTTTTTTGGTAAAATATAATTCTTTTAGTAAGGCTTTTTGTTCATCTGAATTATTAGGAGTAAAATCTATAGATTCCTGCAATTTTAATGCCATGTTTTCTAGAATTTCTTGATACTTTTGCTTGAATTTTGTTTTGGTAGCAGTATTAACATTACTGTACTGCAAAACAACCGTATCTAAAAGTTTTATTTGATTGACTATTTCAGCGATAACAACTTCAGCTTCTTTATCCCATTCAGCTACCTCAGAAAAAGTAGAAAGATTTCTAAACTTATTCATTAAATAGTCGAAAGAAATTTCCCTAATTAAAGATTCCCCTTGGGCAAATAATTTACCTTCGACTGTTAGTGTCCGTTGTAACTTACTATTGTAATTGCGAGCAAAAGTTTTACCACTATTTGTGAAAAACATCCAAACTACTAACCCTATGCCTACTATTAAAACCAACGAATAGATAGATCGAAAAAAAACATTACTAAAGAATACTTGAGGTAAATACCCTATCAATATATAAAGAATACTTACCGCTGCAAAAACTAAATATTCAACGCGATACATAAAACCTCCAAGTAGTGTGCGCTCTACCAGCCCAGACAACATTGTAAATAACTTATACATAAACAACAAGTATATACCATTGACATAAACACCCCACCGCATCAAACTCGCTGCACTGTAGTTGTAGCGGGTTTTCTGTCGTTTATGTAGTTTCTATAAGTGTGTACTTTTTAAAAAACAACATACTGATAGACCAGTAACGCTCGCCATTGCCTGCCACCGCTCCGAACCGCTGCAAGCTTGCCAGCCGTGCCAGCCTCTCCAAGCTTGCCAGCCGTGCCTGTGGTGCGATTCTGCAAGCCTTGACACTCCCAGCCATCTAATCACCCCAAAACCCTCTAGACCCCGCCAGATGGTGCATTTTGTAGCCTTGCTTGTGATGTCGAGACGATCGCCCCGTGTCGAGCGGACTGCCGCCAATTTTGGAGTCTTATTGGTGGAAAACGCTACTAAATTCGGCAGACATCAAAGCCTGTCTTGCTTTTGCCGCAGACCATGAGAAAACTGATCCGCCTTGGCTACTTTCAACGTCAGGGTTCTTTTTTTCTCACTACTTGCTCAAACCTGAAATCCTGACCTAAACAAACCAGGATTATTTGCAGTTATAATTACGCTTATTAGTACAAAATATTGCTTTATGGACTACCACGACATCATCACAATTGAACCGGGAAAACGCAGTGGCAAACCATGTATTCGGGGAATGCGAATCACCGTCTACGACATCTTAGAATATCTCGCCGGTGGAAGGACGGAAGCAGAAATTCTGGAAGATTTTTCAGAATTAACTTCGGCAGACATCAAAGCCTGCCTTGCTTTTGCCGCAGATCGTGAAAAAAAGTTATTTGTGGCATCCCTGTGAAACTACTGTTCGACGAAAACCTCTCAGACCCAATTCTTAAGAGAATTATCGGTTTGTATCCCGATTCTGTTCATGTCAAAACCCTATGACTGACAAATACTGATGATGCAGAAATTTGGGAATATGCAAAGGCAAATAATTTTGTGATTGTTTCCAAAGATTCTGACCTTCATCAACGGAGTTTACTTTACGGTCATCCTCCCAAATTTATTTATCTCCGTGTTGGCAATTGCTCAACATCTAAAATTGTTCAAATTCTGCGAGATGAAATCGACATCATTAGTCAGTTTGGAGATAGAGAAGCAGAGAGTATACTGGTATTGTCCTAGCATGAAACCAAAAAAGCAAAGACTCAGGAGATATCAACTTAAGGAGTTTACAGGAGTGAAGAAAATATCCAGCAAGTTAAGCTAATATAAAGTTGTTGATCTCTGCTCAATAATCCACTGAAAATGATGAAAGAAGACACCATTAACATCGTTGGTTTTCATGGACATATTTACTTCGACGCTGATAATCGCGATGCCGCAGCGCGTGTACGAGAAGGATTGACTCAGTTTGAGGTGCAGCTTGGGCGTTGGCATGACAAACCCATTGGCCCCCACCCGCAAGCAATGTATCAAGTTGCATTTTTACCAGACCAGTTTGGCAAAGTGGTTCCCTGGTTAATGCTGAATCGTGAGGGGCTCAAT
This sequence comes from Microcoleus sp. Pol12B5, assembly GCF_036701335.1. Classification (NCBI taxonomy): domain Bacteria; kingdom Bacillati; phylum Cyanobacteriota; class Cyanophyceae; order Oscillatoriales; family Microcoleaceae; genus Microcoleus; species Microcoleus sp. Pol12B5. The sequence goes on from NZ_JAUBQQ010000004.1 coordinate 176,064, forward strand.
ATTCTCATTCACCCTGAAACAGGCGACGATGTGGCAGACCATACAAAACATTCTTTGTGGCTAGGAGAGAAACTAGAGTTGAATGTCGAAGTCCTGCGACCTAGGACAGGTAACGCCAGCTTATGATCCATCCGCGCGCAAGGCGAGGGCGTTTCTCCAGACTGACTTATCGCTGATAATAGATAATTAGCCACCGATTTGAGACATAGTGCGGCTGTAATTTCCTTGAGTAGTTCCCGAATCTCGCTGTTTGAAATTAATCTCCGGTTTCATCTCTAATATGTGCCGCACTCTATCGCGCAATTCGCTTGTAGGAGTCCCACCACGGAGAGCAGTTTTTAAGTCAATTTGACCAGTTTCGTTCAGCAGACAAGGCCGCAGCCACCCGTCAGCAGACAAACGCATCCGGTTGCAGCGATCGCAAAAACACTCGGACATTTGGCTGATAAAGCCTAAAGTACCTTTCGCCCCCGGAATTTGAAACACATCCGCCGGCCCATTTCCGCGCACTCCCGACTCGGCTAACCCGTATTTGTCGCTAATTAGTTGCCGCAATTCTGCCGAAGCTACCCAACCTTTATCGCCAAATAAATCCCCATTCCCGATCGGCATAAACTCAATAAATCGAACGTGCCAATTCCGGTTAATAGTTAACGCCGCCAAATCCAATATTTCGCTGTCATTCACACCGGGAATTACCACAACATTCAGTTTTAGCGGGTCGAATCCTGCTTGATAAGCCGCTTGAATTCCCTCCCAAACCTGCGTCCATCGCGATCGTCCCCGACTCCCAATTATCTTATCAAAAGTCTCCGGTTCCAGCGAATCCAAACTAATATTAATCCGGCGCAAACCAGCATTGTAGAGATTTTCCGCCATTCCCGCCAACAAAAAGCCATTAGTTGTCATTGACAAATCTCGCGTTTCGGGCATTGAGGCGATCGACCTTACCAAATCCACCACCCCAGGCCGCAGCAGCGGTTCCCCACCCGTCAAACGAAACTTAGTAAATCCCACGGGTATAAAAACTTCCCGCAGCAGAGTTAGCAATTCCGAGTGAGTTAACAACTGCTGCTGCAATACATAGTCCAACTCGCTACCTTCCGGCATACAGTAGAGACAGCGGAAGTTGCAGCGGTCTATCAAGCTAATCCGAAGGTAGTCTACGGTATCCATGTCAATAGTTTGTAATATTATTTAATTATAAATGCTGACTCGATTTTCTGCAATTATTGATAGAGAGCAATAAACCTGCATCAATTTCTTTTCACCTTCCCCCTCCTCTCTTACTCTGCGCCCTCTGCGCCCTCTGCGGTTAATAAAAAAAATATCATTCACAAATTTGTATATTTATGTTCTTTGAATTTGAAGCTGACTTTGTAGAAGCCCTGCGCTGCATTCCGATGCAGGTACGTCTCAAATTAGATACTTGCGGCATTAAATTGAAGTTGCAGGATTGGAATCATTTCAACCAAGCAGAACGTCAAATCCTTGTAGAGAAACCTTGCTTGACACCAGCAGAAATTATCGATTACCGAGAAAAGCTAAACCAAGTATTAATTCAACAGACAGGCAAACCGGGAACTGATTTGGCTGTTGATGAAAATCCCCCGTGGATGGATGCTGCAACTGTACCGGAGTCTGTTTCTGCAAAAGGGCAAGAGCTCGGCGTCACAATTACTTTGGCACAGTGGGCGAGTTTGCAGCCTCTACAGCGATTTGCTTTGATTAAGCTTAGTCGATCGAGCCACGAGAATAAAAACTTTCTTCCGGCGCTTCAAGAGTTTAAAGTTATCGAATGAGCTCGAATTTGAATTAACTCTTGTAGCGCGCAGAGGCAGACAAGGGAGAGTTACCTCATCGATTCGGGCGATCGTCCTCTATCACTTCTCACTAAGTGAGGCTTACTTGGTGAGAAAGACGATAACAATGTGTAAAAAAGTGCGGTCGGGCGGTGGGAGAGTTAGGGGGAGGTCGATCGGACATTTAATGGCTTGAGGTTTCCGAAGCGCCAGACACCAAATTCCGAAAATATGATTAATTTTATTTTAAGTATTGTTACCGCAGCGTGGTATTATTTTTCTGAGTTTGCAAAGCACTCGCCTGCTACCTGCATTAGTTTCTGAGCTTCGTGAACACGCAAAACACACCCACCGAACCCACACCAGCAACCGAGGATATTCCTCAAGCTGACACAGTCTCAACAGTCTCGACAGTCTCGTCCGAGACAACGAATCCCATGCAAGACTTTTATCGCCTCCAACAAGAGTTGTTGGCGTACACCCTTGCTTTTACGGCGATTATTTTTATCTCCGTTTGGATTTTTTACTCCCTCAACATTGCCCTGAATTATTTGCTTGGGGCGGTCACAGGTGTGGTTTACTTAAAGATGTTGGCTAGAGACGTTGAACGAATCGGCAGCCAAAATCAACGCATCAGCAAGACAAGGCTCGGTTTGTTTTTCGCGGTGATGATAGTAGGAACACAGTGGAATCAGCTACAGATTTTACCGATATTTTTGGGATTTCTGACTTACAAAGCTGCGCTGATGGTTTACGTGATCCGAAGTGCATTAGCACTAGATTACAGGTAAGTCAGGTAAGAAGAGCAAAACTCAACTCATCGATTTGTATGGGGAAGCCCGTTGAATGGCAATGCTTGACGTTCTAAACACCTTTAATCGTTTCCCCCTCGCCAAATTGGAAGTTGGCCAGCAGTTGTACTGGCAACTCGGCAATCTGAAAGTTCATGGACAGGTTTTTCTAACCTCGTGGTTTGTAATTGCTGTTTTAGTCGTAGTTTCGATTTTAGGAACCAGCAAAATCCAGCGAATTCCCAGCGGAATGCAAAATTTTATGGAGTATGCGCTGGAATTTATTCGGGACTTGGCTAAAAACCAAATTGGGGAAAAAGAATATCGCCCTTGGGTACCGTTTATTGGTACATTATTTCTGTTCATCTTTGTGTCAAACTGGTCTGGTGCTCTAATTCCTTGGAAGCTGATTAAGCTGCCATCAGGCGAATTGGGAGCTCCTACCGCTGACATCAACACGACGGTAGCATTTGCACTGCTGACTTCTCTAGCATATTTTTATGCAGGTCTCAGCAAAAGCGGCTTGGGGTATTTCGCCCACTATGTTGAACCGGTGCCTTTCATGTTGCCGTTCAAAATCATAGAAGATTTCACTAAGCCTCTGTCCCTAAGTTTCCGTTTGTTTGGCAACATTCTTGCGGACGAATTGGTGGTCGGAGTGCTAGTGTTGCTAGTGCCTTTATTTGTTCCTCTGCCAGTAATGGTTCTGGGACTATTTACCAGTGCAATTCAAGCTTTGATTTTTGCAACCTTAGCCGCAGCCTACATTGGTGAAGCTCTAGAAGGCGGTCACGGCGAAGAACACCACGATTAACTAACGATAAACGGCGAAGCATGAAGGAGGAAAAAGAAAAATTCCTCTCCTAAAACTTCCTGCCGTAAAATCGGACAATTCTCTAGACTTTCGGCTCTCAATTTTGTACTTTAGATAAGGAAAATCATCATGAACCCAACAGTTGCTGCCGCTTCCGTAATTGCCGCCGCTTTGGCAGTAGGTTTAGCTGCAATCGGCCCTGGCATTGGTCAAGGAAATGCAGCAGGTCAGGCTGTAGAAGGGATTGCCCGTCAGCCGGAAGCAGAAGGTAAAATTCGCGGCACCTTGCTGTTGAGTTTGGCGTTCATGGAAGCGCTCACAATTTACGGTTTGGTCGTAGCCCTAGTGCTGCTGTTTGCCAACCCCTTCGCATAATAATTTGAAATTTTAGATTTGAGGTTTTGGCGATTCTAATCCAAAATCTCAAATCTAAAATCGATTAAGCGAATTAGATGGAAGCCGTCAAAAAATCATGATGCACTGGACAGTATTACTAGCAGTTGAAGAAGCGGCTAAGGAAGGGGGACTGTTTGATATAGATGCTACGCTGCCTCTGATGGCGGTGCAGTTTTTAATTCTAGTCGCAGTCTTGAATGTAATTTTTTACAAGCCGCTGAGCAAGTCAATTGACGATCGCGCCGATTACATTCGCAACACTCAAGTCTCCGCCAAAGAACGCTTGGCAAAAGCTCAGCAACTAGCGCAGCAGTACGAGCAAAAACTGGGAGAAACTCGCAAACAGTCTCAATCAGTAATTGCTGCTGCTCAAGCTGATGCCCAAAAAATTGGGGCAGCAAAAGTAGCTGAGGCTCAACAAGAAGCTCAAGTCGCGCGAGAAAAGGCTGGGCAAGAAATAGAGCAGCAAAAGCAAGAAGCAATGCGCTCACTAGAACAACAAGTAGACGCGCTCAGCGGCCAAATTCTCGAAAAGCTATTAGGGCAGTCGCTGGCCAAATAGCGAGACGGAAGAGTTTTAGATTTTTGAGGGAATCTCAAATCTAAAATCGCTTCACCCAATCTGCACGCGCAATTATGGAAGAGTATCATGGGGACTGTTTTATTGCTAGCCACAGAAGCTAGCGGCGAAGGTGGTTTCGGTTTAAATTTCGATATTTTAGAAACCAACCTGATTAACCTGGTCATTATTATTGCAGTGCTGTTTTATTTCGGGCGCGGATTTGTAGGTAAAATCCTGACTGAAAGGCGTTCGGCCATCCAAGAGGCGATTCAAGATGCAGAAAAACGCCAAAAAGATGCAGCAGCAGCTCTAGCAGAGCAACAGCAAAAATTGACTCAAGCGCAAGCAGAAGCGGAACGAATTCGTGCCGCTGCTGAAGAAACTGCCAAGAAAGCAAAAGAAGCAATTCTAGCTCAGGCGGCGCAGGACGTTGAACGCATGAGAGCAACAGCAGGTCAAGAGTTGGAAGCGGAGCGGGAAAGAGCGATCGCCCAACTGCGCTCGGCCGTTGTATCTCTGGCATTAGCAAAGGTGGAAAGCCAGCTAAAAACTAGCTTGGACGACAGCGCTCAACACCAATTAATCGATCGCAGCATTGCGTTACTGGGAGGCTAAAACGTGAGTACAGTCAGCACAGAAGTCTTACAGCCTTACGCATCTGCCTTGATGTCACTGGCTCAGTCCAGCAATCTCTCAGAGAAGTTCGGCGAAGACATTCGTTCCTTGCTGAGCCTGCTAGAAGGTTCGGAAGACTTGCGTCAATTTTTAGCCAATCCGCTGGTAAAACCGGATGCTAAAAAAGCCGTGATTCAGCAAATAGCGGGTGAAGAAATGAACCCCTTGATGCACAGCTTTCTGAAGCTATTAGTAGACAAAGGAAGAATTCTTTTTTTAGAAGGAATTGGCAAACAATACTTGGCCAAGCTCCGAGAACTCAACCAAACAGTATTGGCTGAAGTTACGTCGGCAGTCCCGCTTTCAGACGCTCAACAGCAGACTGTTCGCGAGAAAGTGCAGGCGATGACCAGCGCTAGTCAAGTAGAAATTGAAACCAAAATAGACGCAGATTTAATCGGCGGTGTGGTAATCAAAGTAGGCTCTCAAGTAATTGATGCCAGCCTGCGGGGACAATTGCGCCGTCTGGGAATTCGCTTGAATTCCTAATTTAAGGAAGCAGGAGGAAGGAAGCAGGAAGCAGGAAAAAGGAAGAAGGAAGAATTAAACCGGAAGCAGGAATAAATTAATTTCTGTTTTTGAGTTGTTAGTCCCAGATTCTTACTACCAACTCCCTATTCTTTCTTGCCGAAAAGATCGACAGACAACTAACAACTGACAACTGACAAATAATAACTAACATGGCAGCAATCAGACCTGACGAAATTAGCAGCATTATTCGCCAGCAAATTGAGCAGTACGACCAAGACGTAAAAGTCTCTAACGTCGGTACTGTTCTGCAAGTAGGCGACGGCATTGCCCGGATTTATGGCTTGGATAAAGCCATGTCTGGGGAGTTGCTAGAATTTGCCGACGGCACCGTGGGCATTGCACTGAACCTGGAACAAGATAACGTGGGTGCAGTGTTGATGGGCCAAGGCCTCGGCATTCAAGAAGGTTCGGCAGTTACTGCTACTGGCAGAATTGCTGAAGTCCCCGTGGGTGAAGCAATGTTGGGACGGGTAGTTGATGCTTTGGCCCGTCCGATTGACGGCAAAGGAGAAATTAAAACTACTGAATCTCGCTTGATTGAATCTCCGGCACCGGGGATTGTTTCTCGCCGTTCTGTTTACGAACCCATGCAAACAGGAATTACCGCTATTGATGCGATGATTCCGGTGGGAAGAGGACAGCGGGAACTGATTATCGGTGACAGACAAACCGGTAAAACTGCGATCGCGATCGACACGATTATTAACCAAAAATCGGAAAACGTGATCTGCGTTTACGTAGCGATCGGTCAAAAAGCTTCTACAGTAGCTAACATCGTCAACGTCCTGCAAGAAAAGGGCGCGATGGACTACACGATCGTAGTAGCAGCCAACGCTAGCGACCCCGCAACCCTGCAATACTTGGCTCCCTACACAGGTGCTAGCTTAGCCGAGTATTTCATGTACAAAGGTAAGCACACTTTGGTCATTTACGATGACCTTTCCAAACAAGCACAAGCTTACCGCCAAATGTCTCTGTTGCTGCGCCGTCCTCCCGGTCGCGAAGCTTATCCCGGAGACGTGTTTTACCTGCACTCTCGCTTGCTAGAACGCGCTGCTAAATTGAGCGACGATTTGGGCGAAGGTAGCATGACTGCTTTGCCAATTATCGAAACCCAAGCTGGTGACGTTTCTGCTTACATTCCGACGAACGTAATTTCGATTACCGACGGTCAAATCTTCCTTTCTTCTGACTTGTTTAACGCTGGTTTGCGTCCTGCAGTAAACCCCGGTATTTCGGTATCGCGGGTAGGTTCGGCAGCTCAAACTAAAGCTATGAAAAAAGTAGCCGGTAAGGTGAAACTGGAATTGGCGCAGTTTGAAGAACTGGCAGCATTTTCTCAGTTTGCTTCTGACTTGGATAAAGCTACTCAGAATCAATTGTCGCGCGGTCAGCGCTTGCGGGAACTGTTGAAACAGCCACAAAGTTCGCCTCTGCCGATGAACGAACAAGTGGCTGTAATCTATGCCGGTATTAACGGCTATATGGATGACATTCCTGTGGAAAAAGTCAGCAAGTTTACTGTTGGTTTGCGCGACTATTTGCGGACTAGCAAGCCGAAGTACGGCGAAATTGTTCAAGGCGGAAAAGCCTTGACTGATGAAGCTGAGAAGCTGCTGAAAGAAGGTATCGCAGAATACAAGCAAACTTTCTTGGTTTCTGCGTAAATCGAGTTGGAATTTTGAACCGCAGATGAACGCGGATAAACGCAGATTATCGGAAGTTCATCTGCGTTTATCTGCGTTTATTCGCGGTTTTAATTAAAAAGATGCGGGCAAGGGACTAAGGAGAAAATTATGGCAAATCTGAAAACTATTCGCGATCGCATTAAGTCGGTCAAGAACACTAAAAAGATTACAGAAGCAATGCGCTTGGTGGCCGCTGCAAAGGTGCGCCGCGCTCAAGAACAGGTGACTGCTACTCGGCCTTTTGCCGATCGACTGGCAGAGGTATTATACGGTTTGGCGGAACGCTTGCAGTTTGAAAACCTGGATTTGCCGCTGCTGAAAAAACGCGAAGTGCGATCGGTGGGACTGTTGGTAGTTTCGGGCGATCGGGGTTTGTGCGGCGGCTACAACAGCAACATCATCAGATACGCCGAAAATCGCGCTAAGGAAATCAAAGCTGAAGGCTTAGACTACAAATACGTGTTGGTAGGACGCAAAGCCACTCAGTATTTCCAGCGCCGCGAACAGCCGATTGATGCTACTTACGCTAACTTGGAACAGATTCCAACAGCACCGGAAGCAGCCATGATTGCGGACGAATTGTTGTCGCTATTCCTGTCAGGAACTGTGGACAGAGTTGAGTTAATTTACACCAAGTTTGTGTCGCTAATTAGTTCGCGTCCGGTAATTCAAACTTTGCTGCCCCTCGACCCCCAAGGTTTTGAAGTGCAAGACGATGAAATCTTCCGCTTGACATCGAAAGGCGGAGAGTTTCAAGTATCGCGCGAAAAGGTTTCTGCACCTACTATGAAGAGTTTGCCCCGCGACATGATTTTCGAGCAAGATCCGGCGCAAATTCTGGAGGCTCTTTTGCCCTTGTATTTGAACAACCAATTGCTGCGGGCTTTGCAAGAGTCTGCTGCTAGCGAGTTGGCTGCGCGGATGACGGCGATGAACAATGCTAGTGAGAATGCTAGCGATTTGATCGGTAGTTTGACGCTGACTTATAATAAGGCGCGGCAAGCGGCAATTACTCAGGAAATCCTGGAAGTTTGCGGCGGTGCTGAGGCTTTGAATGGTTAGGTTAGGGTTGACAATTTGTTGATTTTATGGTATGCGTCTGAGGGAACTCAGGCGCTTTTTTTAAGATAATTCGGCGGTCGAAACCGCTTTTACACAAACGAAGTTCCTCTCTAAGAGACTAAGAAGGGTATTTATTATTAGACTATCTTCCCGCGTTCCTCTAACCACCGCTGAAATGACTTCTGACTTTCTCCAGATGGTTTACCGAGAATAATATTTTTGATGCTAATGTCTTCGTCAATATCAGGCCAGTGGATTCCCTCATTTCCACCAATAAATCGCCAATTATTGCGTTCGTTTGGTGTGCTATGCAATAGCCGAGGATACCAAGCTAAAGGAACAGAAATAGTACGACCATCGGATAGATCGACTGTTAGCGCGTCGTCTGTAACAACTACGTTTTGTGCTTGGGGGATTTCTAGCAACTCAACCATTAAAGAAGTCATTCCAACCTGCTAATAATTGCTGTTGATGTTCTTCAACAAGTTTCTGAATGCCATTGATTTCTGTACGATTGAAGCCTTTATTATTTTGAAGGCGAACTGGACTAAGCCAAAACTTAGCTTCTTCTCGATCGCGCTCAACGTGAACGTGGGGTGGTTCATCCCGATCGCCCGCATAGCAGAAGAAACGGTATGGGCCGATTCGGAGTAACGTAGGCATTCAGACTTATTAATCACAAACTGACTTCTCTATTTTAACCGATGCACGAGCTTTCATCTCTGATATAGTCGAAGTATTGAACGCGATTGTGCGATCGTCTTTAAAAAAATGGCAAAAAAAATCTGGATTGTCTACAAAACCGAAAGCATGAGTGCTCCCGGCTGGGAAAAACGTCAGCTTATGCCGAGGGGCGGTCTCACTAATATACTTTGGGAAAATTGGACTTGGGAAGAAAACCCAGAAATTCCTCAAGTAGGGGACAAAACCCGCGATTATGAAAATCTATCTGACCCCGGTAATGGAGTCACCCACGGGAAAGATGGAGATTGGGTAGTTACTCGCGTTCAGCAGTTTTCTGCTTCCGATACTGAGGAGCGAATTGTGGTGTGTTACTGTTCTTACCAACCTGTTACATCGGATTGGGAAGCACTACAACGGGGTGAGTCTGTCAATCAGATGCTAGCAACTGTCGAGCAATATTGAGTGGATAATTAGTTCGTAAAAGCGATCGACTATTCCTGCACAATCTCATACAAATCTTCGATCGACAAATCAAAAGTCCTTGCTTTCCTTGTGCAAGGCTGTCACATCAACTGTTGCTAATCCAGGCGATCGGGCATAAGTTCTCAGTGTGCTGTAGACTACGCCCGATCGCTCTGAAACTTCTTTCAGCGTCCAGCCCTTCTCAGCAGCCAACTCTCGAACCCGCAATCTAATTAAACCCATTGACAAAAAACTAGATTTAGTCTGGGATCAAATTTTATCGTAAAAAGCGATCGCTCACTCCTGCACAATTTCCACCAAGTCTTCAATCATTACATCAAAGGTGCGAGCCAATTTGTGTATAGAAATAAAGTCAATGGTTGACACTCCCGGACAGCGGGCGTAGTGTCTGACGGTGCTGTAAATTACTCCCGATCGTTCTGAAACTTCTTTCAGCGTCCAGCCTTTCTCGCTAGCTAGTTCTCTGACTTTTAACCTGACTAAACCCATAGTTGACAAATGATGGTGTACCATCATCGGATAGTTTTATCCCAAAAAGCGATCGACTACTCTTTGACGACCTCAACCAAATCTTCCACCATCACGTCAAAAGTACGTGCCAACTTCAGCAGACAAGTAAAATCAACCATTGCCATTCCCGGAGAACGTGAATAGGTGCTGAGTGTGCTGTAAATGACTCCCGATCGCTCAGAAACCTCTTTGATCGTCCAGCCTTTCTCAGCAGCAAATTCTTTAACCCGCAATCTAATTAAACCCATTGACAAAATACTAGATTTAGTTTTTAATAAAAATATCGTAAAAAGCGATCGCCCCCAGGTCTGGAAAACTAAAAAGCGATCGCCTATCCAAATTCAATCCCTTTACAAAAGTTTGTACTCTTTACAAAGGATTTGCTTAAAATCATGTTAACAAAATTTTCGCGAAAATCAACCCCCAGACACAGATTGAGCCGGTTTGTGACAAAAGAGGCGATCGCGCGGCTGCTGAAAATCAAGGTAGAACAAATATATCGCTTCGAGTGCTGGGCGCATATCCTGTACGTGCACGCCAAAGGCATGAGTCGGTTTGTCAGTTATGCCGACTTTCCGCCTGTTTTGGGAGTGGAATCGCCCTCTGGTTTAGATTTTGGTTATTGGAAGCGCCGGATAGCGAGTCAGAAAGAGAGACACGCGCCGGATTTTTGGGTGGATTTTTATGCGGATAGATTTCAGAAAGCTGTTTGTGTTTCTGAATTGTTGAAGTGGGGAAATTTGGTGGGGGTGATTAAATTGATGTTAAGTGCGATCGGGCTGGAGTCGCTGCGAAAGGTTTATGCACAAGAAAAATCTCTGCTGCAACATTTTTAAATTATGACTAAAACACGGGTGATTAGAAACCGGTTTTTTTTGCGAAAATACGGCATCCCAGCCTTTAACTAAGTGAAAAACCCGGTTTCTTTGCTGTGCGTAACTCTCATAAATCCGATCTCTGCCACAAATATTCAAAAATTGGTTCAAGCTCGACTGCAACAGTTATAATTTCTCCATGCGTTTCCCTCTCTATCCCTTGTTAAGCCCATGAGTAACCTTTCAAACATCCCAGGCGATCGCGGGAATTACAGGCTAAGTCCGCTCAGTCTGCGGTTATGCGTTTGGCGGGGTTGCCGCCGTCGGAGTCGAAGTAGGCTTTGATTGAGTTGGCTGATTATGTTTTTAGTCAGCTTTATTGCGATCGCGCAGTTTTAGGGAAGATAATCAAATTGTGGTTTACATCTTACCTAAAAAGTTTTATATCAATTAATTGGAGGTATTTACGATGAATTATCAGTTTTTGTACGACGACAAAGAAAGCTTAAAAAATAAAATCAATACTTTATTAGATTCCGAACAATTTTATTGGAGTGAAATTTATATTTTTTCTGCTTTTTTTGATGATGCTGGGGTGACACAAGTAAAACAAATTCTTTCAGCCGATTCTTTAACAGAAGATGCGAAAGTTGTGATTGCCATCGGCAGCAAAAACTTCTTTAATGAGATTAAAAATATTAAAAAAATATTAGATTTTATCGAATCAGAAAAATCAAAAAAACCTAATAATAAATCTGTTCACTTTATATGCCCTAAGAAGAACTTTCATATCAAAGCCTATTGTTTTTTAGGTCGGAGTCGGAATGTGAAGATAAAAGCTGACATTCAGATAGGTGTTTCGATCATAGGGTCATCTAATCTAACTCGGCCAGGTCTTGAATGTGAGGGAGAATTATGTATTAGTATCCACAACTTCAACTTAACAAAAACATTAATTGCTCGTTTGTCTGAGATATATATTGATTCTAAGGAATATGATTTATGGGAAAAAATAATTGACGAGTACCAGAACAATCAATATAATTCATGGGAACAAAAAATTAAGGAATTTGCAGAAAAAATTAATAAATATAATGGAGAGTCTTCTGAAAATCAAAATGAAGTTCTCTCACCGTCTGAAGAAAAATCTACGCCTGGAAATCAAGATCAACCACCCATAACAGACACACCCGGTAAATTCCTTAAACTAGGTGTCTTGAATGATAGTGTTCTTCTTGCCAAGGCAACTAATCTCGCTAATGATAAAAATATAGGTTGTTTTCACTCGATTCAAACTATAGATGAAGAGAAAAATGATGTTCCTCAAGGTTCTTTATGCCTCTTATTAATAGAAAACAAGATATTTCAAATTGCTAAAATCCTGTCTCACTGTTCCTATCAAGAAAAGACAGAAGGATGTTTTGTAACATATAAAGAAAATCTAACTTATGAGCTTTCTGAGGATATTCGTGAAATTCTTGCGAAAGAAGAGTATAAAATAATATCTGATCCAAAGAATATGGATGAATTACCTTATGAAATTCTAAAGGATTTTGAAGAAGAAGTTAATGAATATCAGGAATATCAGAAAATGCTCGCCGATCCGAAATATCAAAAATGGATAGAAAAAGGTAAGAAGAAGAGGCAATCAAAAATTTACAGCCTATTAGAAGAAATAGAAGAAATAGAAGAAATAGATCTCAACACTTTAAAAAAAAAGCTAAAAGAAATCAGAGAATTAATTTAATGTGCCATGATTTTGTTCTCAATACAAACTTAATTTTAGAATGATTATGGGATAAAATCATCGTCTTTACCCGCCATAAAAGTAATAGCAGGCTTCTTGCAAAAGTGCCATTTATTGTCAGGAAATCAAAGATAATTTATTGTTTCAGAGTTTATACCTATCTTAAGTCTTTGCTAAAATTTTAAGTAACTTCTTTGCTGGTAAGCCTGTAAGATGGCATATAGAAGGAACTAGAGATAGTGTTAGTATTAGGGTAATAGTAGAACCTGATGGGAGAGGAATTATTGTATTGACTAAGTGAGAAACCCGCTTCGTTTTCTCAAGTGACTTGGCTCATAATGTGCGATAATTCACCAAAATTTTAAATAACCAAAAATGGTGAATAACGGGACTAACCAAACCCCTAAGCAAAATTCGGCTAATTGTGGCAGTATTGATGAATCAGAAAGAGCTTTTGGTGAAACCGAAAGAGCAATTGCTGAATTTCTGGAAAGAGAGGGAAAGAATGTTAAAGCCTTGGTAGAAAAAACCGATGGAGGTAGAAATCCCGATGCTGAGGTAGATGGAAAACGCACTGAATTCAAAAGTCTAGATGCCGGTGCTACAAGCGCGACAGTAAAAAATCAGATCAACAACTCGATTAGACGAGGGGGACAAGCTAGGGATATAATTATAGATGCTAGGGTGTCTGGGTTGATAGAGGCTGAGGCTGAACGAGGTTTGCAGAGGGCGAAAAATATTACACGCGGAAAAATTGATAGCGTCCGAATTATTGGCGATATCTATGACATCACTTTTACTGAGTTTCAATAAAGGAGGTTTTTATGTCTCGCACACTAGATATTTTTGTAGACTTTCCACAGGAAATCGAGCATTTAATCAAAGAATTAGAGTTTATATTGGCTCTTAAATTAGAGCTGGTTTCTGATGGCATAGACAACTGGTATGAGTTTCGCAACTCAACAATCACTCTTACTATAGGAAAGCATGATTTTGAAAATGATAAAGAGCTAAACTTTGAAGAATACCCTTACAACCTATCAATCAGAGCGCTGAATATCTCGAATGAACTTGATAGGAAAAAGTGGCGAGATGAGTTTGCTAGTTATGTTTTCCAAAAGTTGAAAACTACCGAAAGGTATCGTTTAATGCTGGTGGATGACTTACAAGTGAAGTTAGAGGAGTTTGCGCCATTGGTGAAGGTTTGATCGAACATCATACAGGCAAGTTCTGAAACCGATTTGTAAAAGTGAGGAAATAACTATGGTCACTGCTAGTGCTTTACAGGATAATTTTACTTTAGAAGAATTCGTCACCGAGCCGCCCGATAACATGGAATTGGTAGACGGCAAACTTGTGGAGAAAAATGGCATGACACTAAAGACGGGTAAAATTCAGTTAAGCCTGGGGGAAGCTTGGAAAAATTACAAAAATTCTAGCGGACAAGGTGGAGAGGCTTATGTCGAGGTTCCTTGCCGCACTAACCGACAAATTCGCCGTCCCGATGTCGCTTATCTCACACCCGAATTAGTTGCACAGTTTGGCAATCTTGCCACTTTACCCCAAAGTTTCCCCTTAATTGCCGAAATAGTTTCACCCACCGATATCGCTGAAGATGTCTTTCTCAAAGCACAGGAATATTTAGAATCTAGCTGTCAGGAAGTCTGGTTAGTTTTTCCCGAAAGTCGTTTAATATTCGTGATGACTCAAAATCAAATATTGACATTTAGATCCGGCGATACCGCCAGCACTCAACAAATCCTGATCGGTTTTAGCATTGAGGTCGATCGATTGCTAGCTTAAACATCAAACTAAATTGCTACAATATCTTTAAGACTCCCCCAGTCCGCGTAGGCGGACTTCGTTTGTATAGCCCCGAATTCTATTCGGTGGTGTTTAATCTTCGTTTGTAGAGCCTCCGAATTCTATTCGGTGGTGTTTAATCCTTCGTTTGTGTAGCCTCCGAATTCTATTCGGTCGTATTTAATCCAGATTCGATATCCCACCATTATCGGAGCAAACCGCCATGTCAGACGACTTTTCCTTAGACGAGCTTTTAAATAGAAGTTACTACGCCTTCAAAGACGCAGAAAACCAAGTGGGACAGTGCAATGTTTTAGTCATCGGCAAAACCGGCGTCGGCAAAAGTACCCTGATAAATTCCGTTTTTCGCCAACGGTTAGCAGAAACCGGAGTCGGCCGCCCCATAACTCAAGGCATTCGCCAATATACAAAACCCAATTGCCCAATTACAGTCTACGATACTCCCGGACTCGAACTCAACGCCGAACAAATTAAAGTTATTCAATTAAACGTTGCTAAACTGATTGAAGACCAAAGACTCCTGCACCCAAAAGAACACATTCACGTCATCTGGTACTGCATCAATCACAGCGCCAATAGAATAGAATCTGTGGAGGAAAGCTGGCTAAAAGAAATGGAAGTCAAAGATGTACCAGTTCTTTTAGTGCTGACTCAGACGACATCTAAAAAGCCGGGCGAGTTTTTCAAGCAACTAGAACACATGAATTTGCCCGTCAGTCAAATCATCCCCGTCATGGCTGAGCCGGAAGAAATTGATGAGGATTATACTGTAAAATCTCACGGTTTAGATAAGTTGGTAGATGCTACTTTTCAACTGCTGCCGGAAGTAGCTAAAAAAGCTTTTGTTAAAGAACAAATTGCAAACATTGCCCTCAAAGCTGATATGGCATTTAAGTATCTAAGTGCTTATGTTGCAGGTTCTGCAATTGTCGGCGCGACTCCTGTACCGTTTGCTGATGCGCCGATTTTGATGACGATGCAAACGGCAATGATTGCTAATATTACTGTGATTTTTGGAATGCCCTTTGATAAGGGGTTTATTTCGGCGATGCTGTCTGCTATTAGCGGCGCTGGCGGGGTTACTGCTGTTGGCAGAAGTATTGTTACTAATTTGATTAAAATGATTCCTGGTGCGGGTACAGTTGTCGGCGGTGCTATCTCCGGTGCAACCGCAGCAACTCTCACGCTTGCTCTAGGTTTGGCTTACATTGAAGTGCTTAAAGCTTACATGAAAGCTCAAGTTAATGGCGAACAACTTTCTTTGCAACAGTTAACCAAGATGTTTGTGGAAATGTACAAGGAGTATGCTAGTTCTGGGCGTAAAACTTTGAAGGATGAGCAACCGAATCCACCTAAGCCTCCCAATCAAATTAATATTGAGTAAATTGGGCATGGGGCATGGGGCATAGGGCATAGGTTATTTGTTAGTTCCAATTCCCAATTACCAATTCCCAATTACCAATTACCAATTACCCATTACCAATTGATTGCTACAATATGAGTAAATTCTGCAAAAGGGAGTAAATGGCTATGGTAATGGCTGCCGTTTTATCAGAAAATGTTTCTCTAGAAGACTTTATGGCTAATCCCCCCGACGATATGGAATGGGTGGACGGGCAAATTGCGGAGAAAAATGGCATGACAGTAAAACACAGTCGCATCCAATCTAAACTAGATTATTCTTGGAGAAGTTATAAGATATCTAGCGGGCAAGATGGCGAAGTCTATACGGAGGTTCCTTGTCGTACTGACAGGCGAGTGCGCCGTCCTGATGTAGCTTATCTGACTCCTGAACTTGTTGCTCAATTTGGTGATGTTCCGACTTTGCCTCAAAGTCCGCCCTTAATTGCTGAAATAGTTTCTCCTACTGATATTGCAGAAGAGATTTTTCTTAAAGCACAAGAGTATTTAGATTCGGGTTGTCTGGAAGTTTGGATAGTTTTTCCAGAAAGTCGCTGGATAATGATAATGACTCAAACTCAAAAGTTAACCTTTAACCAGAGTTCTACCATCAGCACTCAGTTAGTGCTAGCGGGTTTTAGTGTTGCTGTTGAGGAGTTGTTGGCTTGAAGGCAAAAATTAGCTACGTATAAGTGCTTTCTGGCCGAGTTCGCCCGTGATTATCGTGATAATTTGTGAATAAGTCATTGACAAAATGCCACTCGCCCCAGGCAATTAATAAAAATTTTTAGCAATAAAAAGTGCAGTTGTAAAGTTGCACAAAATCACCAAGAGCGGTAAAATACTCATTGCTTTGTTTGCAAATTTACCGTAAATTCCAATTGGGAATTAAAACCAATCATTGAAATATGTCTAAGACTTACACTGTTGAATTGATCCACCAAGGCTCTACCTATACCGTAGAAGTGCCCGAAGATAAACAAATTCTGCAGGTAGCCAACGCTGCGGGCATTGATCTGCCTAACTCTTGCAATGCGGGGGTTTGTACTACTTGCGCTGCTAAAGTTATTGAGGGTGAAGTCGATCAAGTTGATGGCATGGGCGTTAGTCCCGAACTTCAGGCAGAAGGTTATGTGTTGCTGTGTGTTGCTTATCCCCGATCGAACTTGAAGATAGAAACCGAAAAAGAAGACATTGTGTACGATCGCCAATTCGGTAAATCCTAGGGCTAAGCTAAAATTGACCTAAGTACCGTTAGCGGTAAAACCACTATGGATCGCCCTATGACCACCCATTTCATTTCCGCAGAAGTTGACCTCCACGAGACCGCCGAGCAACTGCACTCGGCTATTGAAATTGAACTGCAAAAGTACGGCGAACCCCTGCGGTGGGCAGTCACAGACGTGGATGTCGATCGGCAAAAGGCTGTGGTAGAAGGCTACGTGCTCGTGGAAGCATCCCCCGCAACAGTGTGAACCGGCGCCCTTTAACAGTGGTTTTGATAGTCCCCACAGGCGTTGGAGCCTCGATCGGGGGCTTTGCAGGAGATGCGCTGCCCGTGGCTAGGGCGATCGCCCAAATTTCAGACACCCTGATCACTCACCCCAACGTCCTCAACGGCGCTCAACTTTATTGGCCGATACCTAACGCTCTCTACGTTGAAGGTTACGCCCTTGACAAATTTGCTGCCGGGTGCTGGGGACTGCAACCGGTACATCAAAATCGCATCGGCTTAATCCTAGATTCCGCGATCGAACCAGACTTGCAGTTGCGGCACTTGCAAGCCGTTGATGCTGCCAGAGCTACATTGGGTTTGAATATAACCGATTATGTTTTAACCGATCGCCCTCTGCAAGTAGAATTGCGTATTTCTCAATCAGGGGCATCCTGGGGGACGATCGGCAATCCAGACAGTTTATTGCGCGCGGCAGAAAAATTAATCAAACAAGCAAGAGTAGAGGCGATCGCAGTTGTAGCCAGATTTCCCGACGATGAAGGCAGCCTCGCCCTCGAAAACTACCGCCGCGGCAAAGGAGTTGACCCCCTCGCCGGCGCAGAAGCTGTGATCAGCCACCTCGTCGTCAGGACGTTTACAATCCCCTGCGCCCACGCCCCCGCGCTGTCTGCGCTTCCCCTCGATCCGCACCTGTCCCCGCGATCGGCTGCTGAGGAAATCGGCTATACTTTCCTACCTTGCGTGCTTGCGGGCCTGGGCAAAGCTCCCCAATTTGTCACTCCTACTGTGGGACAGGCATCTTGCCTGTCCCAGGTATTGGGCGGGCAAGATGCCCGCACGCAGGTATTGGGCGGGCAAGATGCCCACCCCACAAGAGAGAAATTCTATGCAAACAGGCGAGATTTCGAGTCCCAGGGTTTGTGGGCCGATCGAGTCGATGCGGTGGTGATACCCGCCACAGCCTGCGGCGGCAGTGCTATTCTGAGTTTGAGTGGGCGATCGTCGGTACAAATCATCGCTGTCGGGGACAACAAAACCCAGATGCAGGCGACTCCAGAAAAACTCGGAATCAAAGCTTTGCAGGTAAACTCATATTTAGAGGCGATCGGAGCGTTGGTCGCTTTGCGATCTGGCATCAGTCCAGCTTCCTTGGGTGCAGACATCTCCTCCCTGCGTTGTTTGTCTGACTCAACAAAACAAATCTAAAATCTCAAACCTCAAATCTAAAAGTGATTAAGTGGCAGAAAAACTTCCCGGAAATCCTGAAATTGAACCCTTGACGCGCACCCAAGTTTTAATAGCAATGGGCGTGACAGCAATTATGTTGCTGGCGGTTGCTAAATTGTGGTTGCTATTTGGATCGGTATCGCTTTTGCCAGTCAAATTGATAGGAATCGACTTGCTCAAAGGATTTGCGCTGGGACTGGCAATTACAGGCGGCAGTGCGATCGTTTATCACCTCTGGCCGGGTTATCGCCGGAGTGCTGATGTTTACTTGGAAGTTGTGCTCAAACCTTTGTTTTGGCCGGATTTAATTTGGCTGGGACTGCTGCCGGGACTTAGCGAAGAATTGCTATTTCGAGGCGTGATGCTGTCTGCTTTGGGATTGAATGTTACGGGTTTAGTTTTATCGAGTTTTTGTTTCGGCATTCTGCACTTGGGAGGCATGGATCAGTGGCCTTATGCTGTTTGGGCAACGGCTGTCGGATTGCTGTTGGGTTACAGCGTTTTAGCTACTGGGAATTTGTTAGTGCCAATTACCGCTCATATCTGCACGAATTTGATTTCTAGCTGTGTTTGGAAGTGGGAAAACAATCTCGTGAAGCGTTAGCTCGATCGCAATTCCAAAGCGATTGAAATCTCGCCTGTGCGGAATATAGCAATAAATGCCAACGCGCAAGGGGGTTTTAGATTTAACGAACCGCGAAGACGCTAAGGGCGCGTTCGGCGAAGCCGTTCCCGTTCCCCGCAGGGGTTCCCGAAGGGTAGGGTAGGAAGAGAAAGAGTTCACAGAAGTGAAAAGGTTTTAACCGCCGAGTTTTATCTGTGTTAAGGCAGTTTGTAACTGCTCGATCGCACAATCAACTCACCTTGACTGGGGTCGCGGCTGAAAATAAAAGCTCCTTCTTGAGTTTCACCGCTTGACAAAAAATCAATTTGTTGATCGCCGGATTCTACAACTTGACCGTTGACGCGCAATTCGGCAATAATTTGCACTGATTCGGCCGTTTCGCCGCCCGTGTTAGTTACTGTAAACGGCACGTAAAATTGCCCTTGAGTTTCACGAATAGGCGTGTTCCGAGTGACAGAAATAACCGGAGGTTCCTGCTTTTTAGTTACCCAGTTGTAGATTACCAGCCCAGTGAGGGTAAAAAGGATCAAGCAGGCGATCGCAAATGTCACCCATTCAGCAGGCGTTCTTTTTTGCTGCTGTTCGTTATTATTACTTTCACTCATACCGCCAACCTCCCCGCCGCGCCGCCAACAGCCGCCGGCAGTCCCAATACTAACGTATAGTTCAACCAAATCGACCACGGGTCGTCAAAACTGAGTTTGTGGAAGAAAAACATCATAAATGCAGAAGCCGCCAGCGACACTAAATAAGCCATGACAGTTTCGCTGAGGGGACGCTGAAAAATCCCTTGCTGCTGCTGCCGTTTTGCTTGATAAGTAAAGCCTGCTACAAATACAATACCGTAGGAAATTAGCAGCGAAGCGGCGATAATTGCTAATTGCCAAGGCGGCGAAATACCGGCAGCTAGCATAGGAATTTCGTCAGTTGGGGCGATGTTGAAAGCAATGATCATCGCGCCGATTAAAGTAGCGCCGATATCTGCTACAGTTGCATTAATGGTAGGTTGCTGTTCGCTGTCTGAACTTTGATAGCGATCGCCGCTCAAGAAACCGTTGGCCAGGGCTACTCCCAACGCAAACGGCAGGCCTTCAAATATGATTTTCCCCAAAGTTTCTTGCAGCGGAGTCTCCGGAGTAATTTCCCTGAGCAAAAACAGGACAAAAGCCGCGCAGACAATGCCAAGGGCGATCGCTTCTACGGTATCGATTGCAGCATCTAGCCAGCGGATCTCTTGAGTTTTGCGAAAACCTTCCGTGCGAGTCAACAAGAAAACGACGAGAAAAGTAGTTGCGATCGCGATCGACATTTCCGCTGGTGTAGTATGCGAACCGATCCACCAAACCTCCATCGTATAAAGCAGCGGAATTCCGAATAAAAAGCCGCCAGATGCACCTCTAAAGATGTCGTTTAGTTCATTTGACCACTGATTTTTGCGTCTTTTTGATTTTTTCATTTTTGATTTAAAACGCACCTCAAAAAAGGCAATTTCTAATTGGACATATTTCAAGTGTTATCGTAGATAGCATCTGCACTCAACTTTGTGCATAAGCTATTAAAAATTCCTCTCTATAAATTCCCATCTGAGTACAAATTGCTCTCAGTGTCCCTAATTTTATTTGCTCGTGGTTAGGCATTACTAACGGAGTCTCCGTGCCATTCAGATTCTCTCACACCCTCACAATATGTTCGCGTTCTATAATAATCCGAAAACCCAACAACTAAAATGTTCTGATGACTCGTCTTTTAGGAACATCGACAGGAAGCTTCGACATTAAATAGCCACCTCTGCTTCTACTAAAAAACTCTCGATCGCAGGTGATTCGTTTTCCATTGTTTCTTTGCCAAATACTTGGATGTAGCAGCGAATAGCTGACTTGACATCAGTTAAGGCTTCTTCATAGGTATCACCTTCACCAACTACGGCACCTTTGATACCAAGGGGATAGGCTACATAACCATCGGAATGTTTTTCAATGAGGATTTTAAATTGTTTCATCTTCGCCTCTTTATTTTTAAACTAACTTAATTCACCACACCCGCGCGATCGCATAAGCATCAACAATAGCATCAACGCTCAAAATCGGTATCTGTTGGGCCATAGATTATGCAATTATCAGCCTGTCAAATGGGTCACGGTGATACAAAGGCAGTGAAGCTACAACCTCAATGTGCTGGAGATTAATCTCAAGTAGTCCGATATTGCTAACAGTGAGTTGCTGTCCGACAAACTCCATAAAAGGCAGACTAAAGTTTAGCCTGCCTATGCTGTGCTTAATCGCCATTTCCCAGATGCTAGCTATACTGACTAGCTTCTCGTTATTTTCATCCTCAATTAGCAGTTTGACATGGGTGCTAAGTCTAGGGTTGTCCGTGACATACCAAATGAAAGTATGAGTGTCCAACAACAACCTCATGACCTATACTCCTTAAACTCTTCTAGCGGTTCGTCAAAATCATCGGCCATCCAAACCATTCCTTTAGCACTCCCAGCTTTGGATAGCCAGCGCTTCTTATTAGCTGGCGGTATTCCTACCAATTTTACAACAGGCTGGTTATCTTGAGTAATCGCAATTTCTTCCCCTCTCATCGCCGCTTCGATTAATTCCAGAAGCTTTTCTTTGGCCTCAATAATGTCTACTTGATACATAATTCGTGCCTCCTTACTCTCAATTTGCAACATTAACATTCTAACTCAATTAAACAAATCCTCTTCCTCCAAATCAACAGACTGTAATTCCATATCACCAGACTGCAACTGAGCCGGAGTAGCAGGAATCGCCGCAATAATTGCATCAATTACCCTCGCCACCGGGATAATCTCCATCCCTAACTCTGGCACCGGTTGATTCTTAGGAATAATCGCCCTTTTGAAACCCAATTTCGCCGCCTCCCTCAGCCGCAACTCTAATTGGGAAACCGGCCGCACCTGTCCTCCCAAACCCACTTCCCCAAGTAAAACAGTGCGTGCATCAACCACCCGATCGCGAAAACTGGCCACAACGGCGATCGCAACTGCCAAATCCGCCGCCGGTTCATCCACCTTCAACCCGCCCACCGTCGCCAAAATCACATCTAATTTAGATAAAGGAATCCCCACCCTTTTCTCCAAAACAGCTAAAATTTGCTGCAATCTAGCATTGTCCACACCAGTAGTAGTGCGGCGCGGCGAACCGAAACTTGCAGGGCTGACTAACGCCTGAATCTCCACTAAAATCGGTCGAGTTCCTTCGCAAGTAACCGTCGTCGAAGTACCGGGAGAAAATTCATCTCTATTCCCTAAAAACAACTCCGACGGGTTATCTACTTCTCGCAAACCGTTGGCTACCATTTCAAAAACACCGATTTCGTGAGTCGCGCCAAAACGGTTTTTCATCGATCGCAAAAGTCGATGAGAAGCAAAGCGATCGCCCTCAAAATACAGTACAGTATCTACCAAATGTTCCAAAACCCTCGGCCCGGCCAAAGCTCCATCTTTCGTAACGTGACCGACAATAAATAAAGTAATATTTTCCCTTTTCGCAACCTGCATCAAAGCAGATGTACATTCCCGCACCTGAGCCACCGAACCCGGAGCCGATGTTAAACTAGCAAAATAAATAGTTTGGATGCTGTCAACCACCGCCACATTAGGTTTCAGCGCTTCCAACTCCCGCAAAACAACCTCTAAATCCGTCTCTGGAAGCAAATAGAAATTCTCCGCTGAATTGTCCTCGGAATCCTTTTTAGCTTCCCCGTTACTGCCAGATTTATGCCCGCCGTTGCTTGACAAATCAACCGGATTAGCTACGCCCAAACGCTGCGATCGCAACTTCACCTGCTGGCCCGACTCCTCCGCACTCACATAGAGTATTCTATCCTTCCGGGCCAACATATTCGCCACCTGCAACAGCAGCGTCGATTTCCCGATTCCCGGTTCCCCCCCAATCAACACCAACGAACCCGGAACAATCCCCCCTCCCAAAACTCGATCCAGTTCCCCGTAACCAGAAGGCCAGCGAGACTGAGTTTGGTCGGAAATCTGCGATAATCTGAAAGATACCCTTGGTTGACCCTTCGACTTATCAGGGGGCGAACCGCCCACTGTCTTAGTTGTCACCCCAGTTAAACCAGCCCGCGGCACACCAGCAGTAGGTTGCTCTAACTGCTCGTCAAAAGAATCCCACTTCTGACAGCTAGGACATCTGCCAAAATATTGTGGTGAATCATAGCCGCATTCCCGACAAATATATTGTATTCGAGGCTTAGGCATTGTTTTATGATAAATAGTCACCCTTAAAATTTAGAAAAGTCTGAGTTAAAGCAATTATCAAGCTTTCAGACCGATCACCGCCCATGATTCAATTTGTGTCTTCTATGATAGGGTACAAAAAAATAACATTATCTGAAATGTAACTTAAGGAGTGCTCGGTAACTTGGAAAACCATAAAGAAAAAATTCTGGTAGTCGATGACGAAGCCAGTATCCGCCGCATTCTGGAGACTCGCCTTTCCATGATTGGCTACGATGTCGTCACCGCTGCTGACGGCGAAGAAGCTCTCGAAACATTTCGCAACACCGAACCCGACTTAGTGGTTTTGGACGTGATGATGCCGAAGCTAGACGGTTATGGCGTCTGTCAGGAGTTGCGTAAAGAGTCAGACGTACCCATCATCATGCTAACTGCTTTGGGAGACGTAGCCGATCGCATCACCGGTTTAGAATTGGGTGCCGACGATTACGTCGTCAAACCTTTCTCTCCCAAAGAACTCGAAGCCCGCATCCGTTCGGTACTGCGGAGGGTTGACAAAAACGGCGCATCGGGAATTCCTAGTTCCGGAGTCATCCACGTCACCAATATTAGGATTGACACCAACAAGCGCCAAGTTTACAAAGGCGACGAACGAATTCGGCTCACTGGCATGGAATTCAGCCTGTTAGAACTGCTTGTCAGCCGTTCTGGAGAGCCTTTTTCGCGATCAGAAATTTTGCAGGAAGTGTGGGGATACACGCCAGAACGCCACGTAGACACCCGCGTAGTGGACGTTCACATCTCGCGGCTGAGGGCAAAGTTGGAAGACGACCCCAGCAATCCCGAATTAATTCTCACCGCCCGTGGCACCGGTTATCTCTTCCAGCGAATTGTCGAAATTGGAGAAGTAGGATAAAGTCACTTGGCAGTTGGCAGTTGGCAGTTGGCATTAGTTAAATTACCAACTACCAATGACCAATGACCAATGACTAATGACCAATGACTAATGACTAATGACTAATGACTAATGACTAATGACTAATGACTAATGACTAATGACTAATGACTAATGACT
>NZ_JAUBQQ010000151.1:0-2199 GCF_036701335.1 Microcoleus sp. Pol12B5
TTTTGTTACCTCTGTGGAAAAAATCCTGAAAGAATTTGGAGAAAACTATGTAATTAATTTTGTCTAGCTACTTATCTTGCACCATTGTCAAGAACAGGCTTTCCGGCCTGTTCCACAAGAAAATTCACTCTTTGTGGAACAGGCCGGAAAGCCTGTTCATAAAAAGCTTATTGAGAATGGTGCAATATCTCAGTTAGATGCTACTTTGAGCTTGGTGGGCGATCTATTCATTTCGGAAACCACTCAGAATAGAAGCATCCTCAAGCTGTTTTAGCTAAAAATGAGAACGCCAGAAGAGTGTTGATAGATAACTTTCCTAAAGTCTTAGCAGCAGTTTCGCAAGGTAGAAAGATGATGCAAATTGAACCGACAAATATGACTTTCCCTCTCTGGGGTTTAACAATTTTCATCCTGTGGACGATCGCAGTCGTTATCCTCTTGCTAGCAGTCAGGATTCGGCATCTATCTGCAGGCGGATCTCCCAAAGATTTCGGCACACAAAACGATGACAGTTTGCTGTGGCGACTATTTCGAGTACAATCCAACTTGATAGAAAACCTGCCTTTGTATTTGGGAGTTGTTTTTCTTCTAACAGTTAGGGGTGTTTCAGGAACAGCAGTAGATTTGCTGATTGTTGTGTACATTCTATTTCGGCTGGTACATTCAGCGATTCACATCGCTGGTCTCGATCCAAAGTTTCGGTTGTTCAGCTTAGTAATTCAGTTAAGCTGTTTGGTCGCGTTAACTATTATGGCAGTTGTGTAGGTGAGAAATTATACGGCACATATATAGTAGGGTGCGTCAGAGGCAAACCTTTGTTGTTTCTTACACAGCGTAAGTCAGACGCACCTTACAAGTCGATCGCCCCTGTGACATTAATGCCTGTGATTTGGCTAAATTATCGAAGTTTATGAACCGAATATATCGTGCGATCGCTGTTATTTTAATTGTATTAGGCTGCATCACTTTTATTTTAGTTCAGCCACCGAAATCAGCATTAACCGTGCCACCTCCAGTGCAAGAATCTCCACAACGGGGAGGAGATGTTACTGAGACAATGAATTTTGGACGCCACTTTCAAGAACTAGGAGTGGAAGGCTCGATCGCGATTTACGATTTAAATAGAGAGCGGCTTTATCAACACAACCCGCAGCGTAACGCTACAGCTTTTTTACCTGCATCTACATTTAAGATTCTCAACTCTCTGATTTCCTTAGAAACAGGAGTGATTTCAGATGAGCTTGCCGTGCTAACTTGGGATGGAATTCAAAGGCAAATTCCCGCATGGAATCGAGACTTGAATATGAGAGAAGCCATAAAACTTTCCGCAGTTTGGTTTTACCAAGTTCTCGCCCGCCGAGTCGGACACGAGCAAATGCAAAAATGGGTAGCTAAAGTCGGTTATGGCAACCAAAAAATCGGTAACAAAGACGATATTGACAAATTCTGGTTAGAGGGACAACTGCGAATCACACCCAACAAGCAAATTCAATTTCTCCGCCGTCTCTACAAAAATGACTTACCCTTTTCTGAGCGCTCGCTGTCTCTGGTGAAAGACATCATAATTGTTGAACAAACTCCCGATTACACAATTAGAGCCAAAACAGGCTGGGCAAATTTTGGAGAACAAACAAAGCCTCAACTTGGCTGGTATGTAGGTTATTTAGAAAAGGATAAAAATGTTTACTTTTTTGCTACAAACATTGACATCCGCAACAATAATGACGGAGCTGCAAGAATCGAGTTAACGCGCCGTTGCTTTAAGGATCTTGCGCTGCTGTAAGTGCGTTATTTGTTCTCTAATATTTGCAAAAATGCCAGCGCATCGGCTAACGGTGAGAGCCAAAACACCCATTTATGCGATGCCTGAGTTCGAGCGTTGAAACCCGAGTCTTTTAAAGCTTTTATAGCTTATGAAAAACAAACCAGTTTATCCGAAAACTTCTAGATTTCTCCGATAAAATTTGACGCATAAACGGTTATTTTGCCCCGCGTGCGTAATATAAAACCTGTGGGTATCGGCATTATTCATCTCTCTTTTCTCTTCCTCTGCGCCCTCTGTGACCTCTGCGGTTTAATCATTTCCAAAAAAAAGTCAACGATACAAGTCTTATCTTTTAAAGGGCGTTGCTGAGTTAGAGTATGAACAGGAGGGATAATTTATGCACTGCCCAGAATGTAAATCAACCCATATCCGTA
>NZ_JAUBQQ010000152.1:0-2159 GCF_036701335.1 Microcoleus sp. Pol12B5
GCAAATCAGTTCGTTGTCATCTTACAATTTTATTCTTGAAGCTTTATTCTATGCAGCTTCATATTAAATTGGTATTACACTAAAGCAGCTTGGAAAATCTGATTTGCAGTGAGGTTCAAATCAGGAAAACTTTGCGACACAATCCGATCGTTCTCTCGAAACTTGAGGACTTGATATTCACCATCAACCAAGTTACACACAGAAATTGTCGGTTGTTTGGGATTGCCAATAAAATTGCGTCCGCCCAACGCAGCATAATCCACAATCCAATATTCAGGGATACCCATCTCTTCATAATCAGCGTATTTCAAATAGTAATCATCGCGCCAATTGGTTGACACAACCTCAATCACCAACGGTATCGATGCACCCAAACTGAGGATAGATTGTTTTTGCCACAAAGTTTCGTTCACCAGATTTGCACGATTCAGCACCAACACATCAGGCGAATAACCAGAATCTTTTTCAGGAGGTCTAACTATCACTTGGCGGGGGATACCGTAGGGCAATCCCAGATGTTTGATTTCAACAGGAATTTCGACTGCAAGAAAGCTTATAACTTCCTCGTGTTCGCCTACTGGTTGTGCCATCTCAACAATATCTCCATTATGCAGTTCGTAGCGTACCGCCGAATTTTCAGGTAGCCACTCCACAAATTCCTCGAAGTTTACGAGTTTGGGTAAAGCTTGAGTCATAGGTTTTCAGAATCACCGATAATATAAATTATATCTCTATCTATCTGCGTTTATCTGCGTGCATCTGCGGTTATAAATTACAATTTTTTATAAAGTCCGTAAGTTATTGTGCCGCTTATGCTGTAACCATTTCGGGTTTGATATCAGGTGATGCTGGCTCAAAATACAACACCATGATTTGCTCTGGATGCAACCCTACAGATTCATAAGTGTGTCCGCTGCGATCGCTAAATTCAACCTCAAACGCTGCACCATCAGCCAACAGTTCAACTACAGTCCCTACTTGTCCGCGCCACAGGTTGTATTCAGGAATGTCAACTGTCAAGGCAACGATATCTAGTAATTTAACTGTATTATTTTCCACTTTCTTTTATTACCTCCAGGCACTGCTGATACGAATAAGTAGCCCTCAGTTTATCTCATCTCAAAAGGGAGCATCCCAGTTTTGCAACGAGTATAAATACTGAGATAATTGCCTTGACAAGTTGATGGCATAATAGAAAGCAGATAAATTACCATAACCTAAGTGCATATGACCCCAGAAGAACAGCAGAAGATCAAAATAAATCTCCAAGCAATAGCAGAGGTCTTTTATAAGAATACCTCGCCAGACAATCTCAAAAGCTTTGAATCTATCGAACTGACTGTCAGAGAGTATTTAGTTGAGACAGTAGCACCAGAAATTAGCAGTTTTTTTTTAACTCAGCAGGGGGAAAGGGTGAGGGGAGAAAAAGAACCATAAAAAGTTGTGTAGGAGAAATAAAGCTATCAAGTAAGCAAGCCCAAAAGCTGGGAGTAAAGAAGGGAAGTCGTTTGAGTCCTCAATTAGAAAGATGTTGTTTATTATTAGTGGCAAATGAATCATTTGCCAATGCTGAAAAAGACTTAAAAATGTTGACAGGAATTTATGTACCGCACAGTACACAACATCGGGTACTAGAGCGTTATAAATTCTCTTCACCGTCGAACGGCGAGCAAGTAGAAGCATTGAGTATAGACGGAGGAAATGTCAGGCTGAGAACTCCATTAGGAAAAGAAAGTGTATGGAGGAATTATAAAGCAGTTAAGATCCATAATCAAGTAGCAGCCGCCTTCTTCCAAAATAATCCAGATTTAGTGGAGTGGGTAAATAGCCAACTTTCAAATGAGCCGATAACCTGTTTGGGAGATGGTCATGATGGGGTGTGGAATCTGTTTAATCAAATTGGGACTAATGAGCAAAGAAGAGAAGTATTAGATTGGTATCATTTGAGAGAAAATCTACATAAAGTAGGGGGGTCACTCAAACGAATCAGAAGAGTCGAGAGCCAACTGTGGCAAGGGTCAACAGTAGAAGCTATAGCCGAATTTGTAGGAGTTAGAGGTAAAGAAAGTGAAAATTTCCAGAATTAAGTAGCTAGACAAAATTAATTACATAGTTTTCTCCAAATTCTTTCAGGATTTTTTCCACAGAGGTAACAAAAG
>NZ_JAUBQQ010000153.1:0-2137 GCF_036701335.1 Microcoleus sp. Pol12B5
AGGTTGAGTCGAGGGGGGATATTATTCCCCGCCCCTCTCGGTTAGATCTGGGCGTGCGACTTTCACCGCACCCAGCTCCCGATGTTCTTGGCTTGCGCCTTTGCTCATGTGGGTATAATCGTGGCAGCTTTCGTGAACCGCTAAGAGGTTATTAGTTTTCGAGTTATTATGGTTTCCGTCTACATGGTGTAGATGTACCTTTTCGTCGCCTAGCATTTTTAAGCCACATTTCCCACATTTATGGTTTTGCCGTTTTAGGGCTTTAGAGGTTTCGCCGTTGTAGAGCTTGCTGTTACGCTCGCTCCAGTAGGCTATATCTCCGTCGTAAGGTGATTTCTCCCCTTTGACATTGACAAATTTGTTTTCGGAGTGAGGAACCGATGGGAATGCTTTATCAAGCAGTTTCTTGCTGGTGTAGCGAGATTGTTTTGATTCCTTATTGAATACCCTGAAAGCTCTTGTTTCGATGTGGTATAGCGAGTTGCGCGACCCGTCCATCTTGCAGAAGCGGTGGTAATTTCTCCAACCTCTGACCACGGGGGCTAATTTCTCAGCCTTGTCCGTAGCTCCATAATTCGAGTTGTTAACGATGTGTTTTACCTTCTG
The DNA here is from genome assembly GCF_036701335.1 of Microcoleus sp. Pol12B5. NCBI lineage: Bacteria > Bacillati > Cyanobacteriota > Cyanophyceae > Oscillatoriales > Microcoleaceae > Microcoleus > Microcoleus sp. Pol12B5. Next base: position 607 of record NZ_JAUBQQ010000153.1, read on the forward strand.
ACGAAACGCTTTAAAATTGTCCGCTGATGGAACGCATCTAAATTTCCCGTTGTTTTGCACTTTGAAATGCCAGCCTAGGAAGTCAAATCCATCTGTCGTAGCAGTTAGTTTCGTTTTCTTTTCACTAACCTTCATGCCTCGTTCTGCCAGAAATTCGCTGACTTTATCAAGTATTGCCTTCGCATCGTCTTTAGGTTTCAGAATTATTACCATGTCATCCGCATAGCGAACTGATTGATGTATTTCCTCAATCCCATTGAGAGCGATATTGGCTAGTAATGGGCTTACCACGCCCCCTTGTGGGGTTCCTTGTTCGGGAAATTCTGGATTGACTCCTGATTTTAGACAGCGGAATATTCCGGTCTTAATGCCCCTTGGGGCGATGAGTTGTTCCATTATGCTGGTGTGGCTTATCCTGTCGAAGCATTTTTCGATATCGAGTTCGATAACCCGTTTTTCTATCCCATTGCTTATAGAGCGTAGATTCAGGAACAGAAATTTCTGCGCGTCATGCGCCGACCTTCCTGTTCTAAACCCATAACTCCTAGCGTGGAAAGTTGCTTCGTGTGCTGGCTCTAGCGCGTATTTTGCAAGGCATTGCCACGCTCTATCGGCGATAGTCGGTATCTTAAGGAGGCGGGTACTCCCATCCTTTTTAGGGATTGGTATTGAACGCAGCTTCTGGTGTTTCCACTTGTTGCTTTTGGCTCTAAGTTCTTCACTCAGGGCGAACCTTTCCTCAAATGTGAGTGAGGCTCTTCCATCGATTCCCGCAGTCTTTTTGCCAGCATTTAGTTGAGTTACTTGACGTATCGCCAACATTCTTGCAGCCCGAGATTTCAGAATTAGCTTTTGAAGGGACTTCGCTTTCTGCTTGTCTCCAACCTGAATCGCTTTATACACGCGCTTTTGTAGGCGGAATAAATTACGACGGAATTTCTTCCACGGTAACGTTTTCCAAGATTCACTAACATTGCTGTTGTGTCTAATCATGCTCTGCTCTAGTTTGTGTACTCTGAACACCTCAGACCAATTACGGTCTGTCCTACCCGAACTAAGGGAGTTCCGCTGCTCGTCTAGCCTACTTGGAGTTCGACTCCCCCTTGACCCTCAGCTCGTTTTTCTTCGTTCCCTCGGTTAGATTGATTGTTCCTTTAGGTGGAGCCATTTTAACTACTGGATTCCCTGGACTCTTGCCGATATTATCTCAATATTCGGCGGGAATAAAATTCCAGTGGAGTCGGGTGGTTGGTCTGTGTCCCGCTCTGGAGTAAGTTACTTTTCTAGGCTCTGTTTTCACCATCGGAACTCCCCATTAACGCCAGTGTCACCCCACATTGGATGTCTGATTGCGTCCTGTTCCCAGCTTCACTCTCCAAGAATCGAGCTTGGTCGGTGTGGGCAGATAGGGAGTCATACCTGAGTCTGGTAGAAGGGACTTGCACCCTTATCAGGCCGAGAGTTCAGCCTTGTGGCTGGAAACGCTATGTACGGACTGATTACCGTGATTCACGTTTCAACGAATCGCACT